>JANMJD010000309.1:0-2428 GCA_031371195.1 Actinomycetes bacterium
CGTGGCTGCTGGCGGGGTTCCTGGGGGGGGGCGGATCGTCCAGTTCGGCAGCAACCCCGGCCGCCCGCCCATCGTCGCGGCGAGGGCCGAACCTCCGGCCGACGAGGTCGTCGCCATCGACCCGCACGGCGGCAACGACCGTGGGCCGCAGCAATGGGACGGCGCACCCGAGGAAGGCGAGTCGGATAATCAGATCTTCGAGGCGAACCTGCAGCGAGCCGGTGTTCGCGACCGCATCCGCCATGTACGCGAGATGTCGAGCACGGCCTACGGCGACGTGCCGGGGGCGATCGACCTGCTTTACGTCGACGGCTCGCATCGTTTCGCCGCCGCTCGCGCCGACATCGTCGGCTGGGGCGCCAAGGTCGACGTGGGCGGCACGATGCTCGTCCACGACGCCTACAGCTCGATCGGCGTGACCTTCGCGCTGCTGACCACCACCGCCGTCGACGGGCACTGGCGGTACGTGGGGCGCAGCCGGTCGATGACGGAGTACCGCCGTGAGAATCTTTCGAGCCGCGGTCGTCTGACGAACGGGCTCCGTCAGGCCGCGGTGCTGCCCTGGTTCGCCCGCAATTTGCTGATCAAGGCTCTCATCGCCACCAAGCTCGGCAAGTTGACCAAGCTGATCGGCCACGACGGCCATACGTGGCCGTACTGATCAGTCGGGCCGCAGTTCAGCCCTTCGAAGCGCCGAGGGTGAGACCACTGATGAACTGCTTCTGCAGGATCAGGTAGACGACCAGCGTCGGTAGCGCGATCAGCAGCGATCCCGACGCGACCAGGTTGTCGTCGGAGAAGAACTGCCCGGTCAGGTTCTGAATCGATGACGTGATCGGCCGCTTGTCGCCCGACTGGATCAGCACGACGGCCCAGAAGAAGTCGTTGTAGATCCAGGTGAACTCCAGCGTCGCCAGGGCTGCCAGCGCCGGTCGACACAACGGCAGGATGATCTGGGCATATTGCCGCCACACGCTGGCCCCGTCGACCATCGCCGCCTCGTTGAGCTCCTTGGGGATCGTCTTCATGTAGTTCGACAGCACGAACGTGCAGAAGCCGATCTGGAACGCCACATGGATGAGACCGACGCCGACCAGCGTGTCAAGCAGGTTTCCGCTGTTGGACCATGGCAACGGGATGCGCTTGTACATCTGGAACAACGGCTGGATGATCACCTGTTGAGGGAGCAGGTTTCCGGCCGTGAACAATAGAAGGAGGGAAATGTTGAACCGCCAGGTGAATCGGCTGACGGCGAACGCCACAAAGCTGGAAAGGAATAGGATCAGCACCAGTGATGGGATCACGATCATCAACGTGACGATGTAGTGGTGGGCCATCTCGCCCTGGCGGAATGCACTGGTGTAGTTCGAGATCGTCAACGAATCAGGCGTGGAGAATATGCCTTTGCGTGACGTCTCGCCGTAGGGCCGGAACGACACGTACAGCGCCGAGACCAGCGGTACGAGCCAGACGAGCGCGGTGACGATCAGGAACCCGTGGAGCAGCACTCGGGCCGGCCGGATGCGCTGTTTGTTCGCCCGCGGATCATCGGGCTCCCACTGGGCATTGGCGGCGGTCGCGAGTGGTTGCGTTCCGATGGTCGGAGTCGTCACAACTGCTCCTCGCGGTAGTGATTGGCCAGGTACCAAATAATGAAACCGATACACATGATGAGCAACACGACGCCGTAGGCCGAACCGCGGCCGACCTGGCCGCCGCCCTCGCCGACGATGTTCTCGGTGACCTGCAGCGAGATCAACTCCATGCCGACGGGGGCGTTGAGCGCGGCGACGATGTCGTAGGTGCGCAACGCCTCGATCACGGTGATGACCATGACGATGACGTTGATCGGCTTCATCGCCGGGAAGACGACATTGCGGAACGCCTGCCACTCATTGCAGCCATCGATCGCAGCCGCCTCGCGCAACGCCGGATCGACCGACTTGAGTCCGGCCAGGTACATCACCATCACATAGCCGGCGTGCCGCCAGGCGATGGCCAGGAGGATGACGAGGAAGTTCTTCGACGGCCCGAGCGCGGAGTCGAGGAACGGAATATGAAACGAGAACGCCTTGCCCTGGTCGCCGACGAAATCGATCGGCTTGGTCTGTCCGAATACGGTGTGGTTGCCGAGGATCGACCATGTGTGATTGAACAGACCCTGACGCTGGGAGAACATCACGCTCTTCCAGATGATCCCGACGACGGCCAGCGACAATACGACGGGGAAGTAGTAGATCCCCTGGTAGATCCGGGTGCCACGAATGTTCTTGTCGAGCAGGTACGCCAGTATCACCCCGAGCAGACTCGGCCCGATGAAGAGGAATCCGAGCAGCACCACGTTGTTGAACAACGCGGCGAACAGCTTGGCCTCGAATACGGTGAATATCTCCCAGTAGTTGCGCAGGCCGACGACTTTGATGTCGCC
>JANMJD010000318.1:0-2518 GCA_031371195.1 Actinomycetes bacterium
GATGGCACGGAGGGTGGCTTGGACTGCCATGGCCGGCTGGGAGGCAACCGCTTCCGCGAGTTCGAGCGTTGTCGGCATCAACTCCGCCGCGGTGGTCACCTCACTGACCATCCCCATCCGGAGCGCAGTTGCCGCCGTGATCTTCTCGCGTGATCCGACCAGCGACATCCGCAGCAGATCGCCGAAGGGCATCCGGTTGATCATCTTCATCGGTTCGTAGACGGCGGGCATGCCGAACGTGACGTGGGGATCGAAGAACGTCGCATGATCTGCAGCGATCACGATGTCCGCCTCGGCGACGATGTAGAACGCGCCGCCGCAACACATCCCGTTGATCGCTGCGATGACCGGCTTCCAGAGATCGCATGACTTCGGGCCCAAATCGTCCCCGGGATCGTCGTACATGAACGCGTTGCTGGTGCCGAACAGCGTTCCCTCCATCACCGTCATCGTCTGGTTCCGGTCGATGCCGACACAGAACGACCGATCACCTGCACCGGTGACCACCCCGACGTTGATCGAGTCATCCGTCCGCATGTCTCGCCACACACTGCGGAGTTCGTCCTGCATCGTCTGATCGAAGGCGTTGAGCACCTCGGGTCGGTTCAGCGTGACGATCAGCACTGCCCCCGCTTGCTCCACTGACAGCGTTGTGTAACTCGATTGCATGCTCACTCCAGGTCTCAGACGAACGCGACCCTACAGACACCAGGTTGCACGCACGTATCCGTCGCGTGTCGTCGTGCTTGACTGTGGCGATGGCTCCGAGAATCGAGATCACACGCGACATCGCTGCGTCACCCGAGGTGGTCTACGACGCGATATCCGACATCACGCGAATGGGCGAGTGGTCTGAGGAGTGCCACTCGTGCGATTGGCGCGCCGAGTCGGCCGCCCCGATGGTTGGTGCTGCCTTCGATGGTCACAACCGAAACGGCGAGCACGAGTGGACCACTCAGTGCACGATCATCACGGCCGACCCTGGGCGTGCTTTCGCATTCGAGTGCTCCATGTTCGACTTCCACTTCTCGACGTGGGGATACGACATCGAGGCGACAGCGTCCGGGTGCCGGGTGACGGAGTGGACCGAAGACCTGCGGCCCGAGTCCGCGCTTGAATTCAGCGCACGGAAGTCGGGCATCGACGACCGAGCTGAACGCAATCGTCAGACGATCAGCGGGACCCTCGAACGACTCGCAGCGGCCCTCGAACGCTGAACTGAGCCAGGAGGCGCCGCCGTAGGCGCCTACGCCACGTGGCCCTCACGGCCAACCGAAGTCGCAATGATCCCGTCGGCGATGCATTGCTTTCCGGACCCGTTGACGACGTCGAAGGAGACGGAGCGAGCGTGCGTTTCGAGAACCCGGATGGTGATGGTGCTCCCGAGCAAAACCATCGATCTAAACGTTCCCGCCACGCGCGTGACATCGGCGATTCGAATCGAGGTGAGCTGAGCCACGATCGACGTGGCACGTGCCATGGTGGCCGTGCCGTGGAGGATCGGCGCCTCAAGCCCGCTGGCCCGCGCGACAGCGAGGTCCGTATGGATCGGGTTCCAGATCCGGGCGCACTCCGCGTAGACATGCGCATCGAGGGAGCGCACCTCGGTCGATGCAGCCGCGACGGGCGAGCTGGACCCCTTCCCGTTTACTCGCGCTGGCAGCTCCGGCCACCCGATGTCGAGTTCGATCGGATCGCCATCCAGTGCGACGCCACGGAACAACGTCCGGAAGCTCGTTCGCCACACGTTCGCGCCGCTGGCATCAGTGGCTTGGAACAACGTGTGTTGCGTGGCGCCCAATGGGCGGCGACCAACTCCCACGATTCGGGCCGTGATCGTGATGGTTTCGCCGGCCGTGATGGGACGTTCGTGGATGACGTCGTGCGCAGCGTGGACACCCCGCAGCAGTTCATCGCGGCTCATCATCGAATCGAGCTGCTGATGGCCGGCGAGGAGCGCCCACTCCGGGGCGACCGGGAACATCGGGTGTACAACCAGGGCACTGGTTGTGTCGAACAGCTCGGGGCTCTGGTCGGGTACACCTGCTGCGTAGGCCATCAACCATCTGGTGTCGCAGAGCGCGCTGATCCGTCCGACCTCCTGTCCGACCAGTTTGGTTGTCAGAGGCATGGGCGCAGCGTCAGCGGTCGACAAGCGCGTGATGCGCGGCATCGAGAGCGTCCGGGTCCACGACGAGCTCGTTGGCGAACGAATACCACAGCCCCTGTTCGACCACGAAGCTCGGCACACGACGCAGCGCTGCGTCGATCTCGTCCCACGTCACGCCGAGTTCCACCGTCGAGGCACGCATGCCGCTGGCTTCGACGATGCGCCGCGCGCGTGACGGCTCGTTGCGCTGCAAGGTGGACATGATCAACACGCCGAGCGTCACGAGTTCGCCATGCATGATTGTTCGGCCCGTCACTTCTTCGAATGCATATGCGAAGAAGTGTTCACTGCCTTCCTCGAATCGGGCGTGACCGAGGTCGTGACAGCGCCATCCGATGTCGCGATGCA
>JANMJD010000248.1:0-9109 GCA_031371195.1 Actinomycetes bacterium
AGCCGCGCGCCCACAATCCGCTGGGCGTCAGCGCCACCTCCGAACGGGTCGCCGACCTCGCGGCGTTGCTTGCGCCCACCGCCCTGACCATCATCGAGGACGATCACGCCGCCGATATCGCCACTGCCCCGCTCGCCAGCTTTGGAGCACACCTGCCGGCCCGCACCATCTACATCCGCAGCTTCTCCAAGAGCCACGGACCCGACCTGCGGATGGCGGCGGTCGGTGGCGCGGGCGAACCGATCTCACGCATGGCCCGGCGACGAATCCTGGGTGCGGGATGGTCGAGCCGTCTGCTGCAGGCGGTGCTCGCCGAACTCCTCGTCAGCGAGGACACCAGGGCTCAGATCGCCGCGGCCCGCTCGGCCTATGCGGCTCGGCGGAGCGCCGTCTGCGCCTCGTTGTCCGAGCGGGGCGTCACGTTCTCCGGTACGGATGGCATCAACCTGTGGGTCGACGTCGCCGACGAACGATCGGCGCAATTGAGCCTGGCCACCCGCGGTATCGGCACCGCTCCGGGGAAGCCGTTCGTCGTCGGAGCACGCGACACCGACCACCTGCGCCTCACCGTCGGACTCGTCCGCGACGGCGTCGAACAACTCGCCGATCACATCGCAGCGGCCGCCCAGGACCCCACGACGGAGCGGACGACCGCTCGCCGTTGACGATGCCGACCGGCTTACCAGTCGTCGCCGCAGCGTTCCTCGCACGTCAGCGACACCGTCTTGTCGAGCCCCTCGGGAAGCCCGAGCGGCAGGACCATGATGCCGTCGTCCTCCTCCTCGGTCCGCACGACCGACCCGTTCGCCCGGCTGACGAAGGTCGGGCCGAGCCACCGCTCCCAGCCCAGACGCTCGTAGAAGTCGTGTTCTCCGGTCGCCAGGGCACCGAACTCGAACGACTTCGCCAGCACCTCGGCGAGCGCTCGCATCACCCGTGAGCCGTGACCTTCGCGCTGGCGGGAAGGAGCGGTCGCCACGCCTTCGACGTAGCCCGCAATGACCGGTCGATCTCCGACGACGAGCACTCGGGCGACGACCGAGCCATGGCAGATCACGTGGTCGTCGTCGAACACCACGGCATGGACGCCGCCGGTCGTGTGCGCCCAATCGGCATCGGAGAACTCCCCCTCGAATGCCGCATCGAACAGCCGGCGGATCTCACCGACCAGTTCGTCGGTCAACTGGGCCGTGGTCAGCAGGCGCAGCTCGGTCACCCCCGAAGCCTGGCACGATCCTCCTCGGTAGTCAGTCAACGGCACGACCGATTCGCGGTGATGAGACTGTCAGGCGATGAATTGCTCATCGAGGAGATTCGCTACCGGCCAGGCTCCTTCGGACGTGTTCGAGATGACGGTGTAGGTCCGTCCGAGGTTCGGGTGACAGACCGATCGGAACGACACACCGGCGTCGTATCCCTCGAGTTGCACCGAGTCGTCGGCTCCGCCGAGCCAGAAGCCGAGACCGTATCGGTGGGCTCCCGACGGTGTCCGGCTCCGCGGGCGAATCATCTCGGCCAGCGTCGTCGGCGCCACGATCCTCCCGTCGAACACCGCCGCCCAGAGCGCATGCATGTCGTCGAGCGTCGAGTAGATCCCACCGTCGCCGCTCCCTCGCACGGGGAGGTGCAAGGCGTTGGTCCGCAGCCCGTCGGCGGCCAGGTACCCGACGGCGGTGTTCCCGGGGAGTTCATCCGATCGCAGAAACGCTGTGTTCGCCATCACGCCAGGAGCGCAGACCAGCCGGTCGACCAGTTCGTGGAAATCGGTGGCGCACACGCGCTCGGCGATCAGGGCAAGCACCACGTACCCGGCGTTGCTGTAGGAGAATTCGGCACCGGGCGCAAACTTCGCGGGGTACCCGTCGAGGGCCGCCACGTAGTCCTCGGTAGCCGCCAGGCGGTGGACCGGCACCGCCATGGCGTAGTCCGTGATGTCCCCACCGATGTCCTCGTCGAGATAGTCCCCGATGCCGGAGCGGTGAGCGAGGAGGTGCTCGATCGTCACCCCGTCGTCGACCAGTGGGAGATCGCGGCCCAGGATCGACCGGGCCGATGTCGACAGCCCGAGCGTGCCGAGTTCGACGAGTCGCATCACGGTCAGCGCCGTCAGTCCTTTCGTCCCGCTGGCGAGAGCGAACCTGGTCGTCGTCGTGTTGCCGATCGCGTGGCGGCGGTCGGCCATGCCGTACGCGCCGACGACGAACATGCCGGCTGCATCGTCGACACGGACCACGCCCGAGAACTTCGTCTCGTCGATCAGTCCGACGACGGTATCGACCAACTCACTCACGAATCGGACGGTACCAGTCGTCGATGATCACCGATGCGACGCCGCACCAAGGGGAACCAAATGCTCGGCCGACGGTCAAATGGTGCTTCGACGGCGGCGACGGGGGCGGCGGGCGGCGGCAGCTGCCGCGAGGAGCAGACCGAGACCGAGGACGGTGGCGCCGAAGCCGAGCGGCCGCCCGATCGAGCTGCCGGTCTCCGGAATCGTGCCGGTCCGGATGATGGTCGTGGTATCGAGGACGGTCAGGCTCGATTTCACCTGATCGGCGGTGATGATCGCCAGGTCGTTGTCGTCCTCGTCGCCGGCCACGGTATCGGCATCGGGGGTCTCGACGTTGACCACCGGATCGTTCGGACGGGTCGCATTGCGGCCGGTATCGCCGTCGGGCGTGGAGTCCTTGTCCTGCATCCCGTAGTCGGCCGATGAATCGGCGGTGATCTCGGCCCAGTTGGTGAACGGCGCTCGGGTACGGTCGACGATCTTGACAGTGAGCACCAATGTCGTGGTCTCGCCCGGAGCAAGATCGACGATGTCCCACACCACGTCCTGACCGGTGGCGACGGCCTGCGGCACGGCACCGACGAACGTGAGGCCGGTCGGCATGCGGTCGAGCACTTTGACCAGGCCGGAACGCACGTTGCCCTGGTTCTTCACGAGAATCTCGAACTTGAGGTTCCCGCCCTCGGGGATCGGCATCGTCTGGCCGGCCAAGACCCGCTTCGCCAGCGCCAGGTCGTAGATGACGTTGCCTGACACATCGGCGTAGTCGTTGTCGTCCTCGTCGCCGACAGGCGTGTCGGCGTTGATGTCGTTGTGGTCGACGACCAGGTCGCCGGCCGGATTGACGCCCGTTCCCGCTCCCGTGTCGGAGCCGGTGTCGGTGTCGGGTGTGGAGTCCTCGTCGGTGACGCCATAGTCGGCCGACGAGTCGGCGGAGATCTCGGCCCAGTTCCGGAAGGGCTTCGACCTGATGTCGGTGACGGTGGTGCTGAACGTCACCGTCGTAGTCGCTCCGGGGGCAAGGTCGGCGATCGTCCACGTCAACGGCCCCGAACCAGCACAGGCCGGTACACAGTCATCGCCATACGCCATTCCATCGGGGATCGTGTCGGTGATCTGGAAGGTGTGGGCGGCGAGGTTGCCCTGGTTCTTGACGGTGATCGTCCACGCCACCGTGCCGTCGGGAGCGACCGTTGCCGGGGCGGCGGTCTTGATCAGAGCAAGGTCGTAGACCGACTTGATGGCGGTGACGGTGTCGGCGTCGTCGTTGTTCGACGGGTTGCCCGCACCCGGGATGTGGTCACCGTTCTCGAACTTGTCGGAGACGGAGCCGACCGGAATGGTTTCAGGTGCGACCTGCGTCGGCGACGGTTCGACGACGGCCAGGTTGCGCAGCAATCCGCCGGCGGCCGGAGTGGTGACGACCGACGAGATCGTCAGCACTGCCGACGATTCCCCACCGGCGAGATCGGGACCGTTCCACGTGCAGGTGACGTCGGCACCGACCGGTGCGGCACATGACCAAGTCGTCCCTGTGGTCGTCGTGGCGGCATACGTCACGCCGACTGGCAGGCGGTCGGTGACGGTGAACCCCGACAGCGCAGCTCCCGGACCGTTGTTGGTCACCGTCAGATCCCACACCACCGTCGATCCGGCCGCGGCCACAGCCGCCGAGGTCCGGGTCTTGACGAGGGTGAGGTCGTACGGCTGGATGAAACCGAAGTCGACGGTCAGGTTGTCGGCGGCGTCGCCCGTCGGGCCAGTGGCTCCGGCCCCGGCGGCGCCCGCATCGACCTCGCCGGTCGGATCGGAGGCACCGATCGTCACGACACCGGAGGTGATCCCCCCGGTTGCAGCCGCAGGGTTGTCGATGCCATGGTCGCGGTTGTTGCCGGCGAGGGTTGCGTCGGCCGATGCTCCGGTGGACGACAGATAGGTGTCGAGCACCGCACCGGGGGCGAAGTTGGCGGCGGAGACTCGCACGGTGTAACCGCCGGCGGCGAGGCCGTCGAACCGGTAGTAACCGGCCGAGTCGGTGGTCGTCGTCGTCGCCGTCAACGGGCCCGTTCCGTCGGGGTCGACCGGATTGCCGGCCGCGTCGAGGAGTTCGACCGCGGCTGCGCCGACCGGGCGTTCACCCGAATCGAACCGGCCATTGTTCAGCTGGGCACCGGGGCCCGTGTCCTTCCACAGCCGGTTGCCAAGGCTGTAGATCACGATCGTCACGGTGTCGGCGTCGTCGTTGTTCGATGGGTTCGCGCCGGACGGCGTGTTGTCGCCGTTCTCGAACCTGTCGGGCGTCGAACCCGCCGGGATCCTCTCCGGCGTCGATTGGGTCGGCGAGGGTTCGACCACCGCTACGTTGCGTACCGTGCCGGCCGTGGCCGCGACGTCGACAGCCGCCGTCACGATGACCGGCGTCGTCGAGTCGCCCGCGGCCAGGTCGACACCGGCCCATGTGCAGACCACATCGCTTCCGGCCGGTGCGGTACAAGTCCAGTTCGAGCCGACGGGCGTCGCAACGTACGTGAGTCCAGCGGGGAGCCGATCGGTGACGGAGAACCCGGCGACGGCGACGCCCGGGCCGTCGTTTGCGACCACGATTTCCCAGGTCACTGCACTATTCGGACCGACGGTGGCGCCCGATGTGCGGGTCTTGGTCAGGGTCAGGTCGAACGGTTGGATGAACCCGAAGTCGACCGTCAGATTGTCCAACGCATCGCCCGTCGGGCCATTGCCCCCCATGCCGGCCGCCGCGGCATCGACCTCACCGACTGGATCGAGAGGTCCCAGCGTCACCGTCGGCGACACCACACCGTTCGCCGGCGGATCAACCTCGTCGACACCATGATCGACACCGTTGCCGCCGAACGAGAAGTCCGCCGACTCCCCGGTCGACGACAGGAATCCGTCCAATACCCCGCCGATGCCGAAGTTCGCGGCGACCACCCGCACCCGATACTCCCCCGCCGCCAGACCGTCGAACCGATAGAAGCCCGCGGCATCGGACACCGCTGTCGTCGACGTCAACGAGCCGGCACCATCAGGATCGATCGACGCACCGGTGCCGTCCAACAGTTCGACAACCCCACCGGCGATCGGCAACTCGCCGCCGTCGAAGCGACCATTGTCCATCGCCGCGCCGGCACCCATATCGACCCACAGCCGGTTGCCCAGGCTGTACGACGGGGAGACCTCCACGCTGTCGCCGTCATCATTGTTCGACGGATCGGCCGGCGTCGGCAGATGATCGCCGTTCTCGAACCTGTCGGGCGACGAACCCACCGGAATCGTCTCGGGCGTCTGCTGGTCCGGCGACGGCTCCACCACCGCAACGTTGGCCAATGTGCCTCCGGTCGACGGAGCATCGATGGTCGCGGCGATCGTCAACGGCCCGGTGGTCGCGCCGGCGGCGAGATCGGCTCCGGTGTATGCACATGCCAGATCGGCACCGGTGGCCGCCGGACACGACCATCCGGCTCCGACGCCGGCTCCGGTTCCGGCGACGTAGGTCAGGCCGCTCGGCAGTCGATCGATGACCGTGAAACCCGACACCGCTGCCCCGGGGCCGTTGTTCGTGACGGCAAGATCCCAGGTCACGGTGGCTCCGCCGGCCACCGGTGATGCCGAAGTGCGGGTCTTGGAGAGCATCAGATCGAACGGCTGGATGAACCCGAAGTCAACCGTGAGATTGTCGAACGGGTCACCGGTCGGGCCGCTCGCCGCGGCTCCTGAAGCCCCGGCGTCGAGCTCCCCAATCGGGTCGGACGTACCGAGCGTGACCGGCTGCGAGATGATGCCATTGATGGCCGGGGTCGAATCGTCGGCCCCATGGTCGGCGTTGCTGCCGGCCGCCGTGAAGTCACCGGAGGCGCCCGTCGACGAGAGGAATGTCGCCAATACCGCGCCGGCGGCGAAGTTCGAGGCATCGACCCGCACCCGATAGGTGCCGGCAGCCAGACCGTCGAAGCGGTAGTAGCCGGCGGGATCGGTGGTCGTGGTGGTCGAGGTCAAGGGACCGGCGCCATCGGGGTCGATCGACGCTCCGGCACCGTCCAACAACTCGACCGCGGCGACGCCGACGGGCAGCTCCGCGCTGTCGAACAGGCCGTTGTCGGTCGCCGCGCCAGCACCCATGTCGATCCACAACCGGTTGCCCAGGCTGTAAGACGGCACGAGGCCGAGATCGATCGACGGGTCGATCGACGCCGCCACCACGAGCGGGTCGGAGTTGACGACCATGTTCCCCCCGGTGGCCGCCAGGGTGAACACCGGGGTGACCAAGGTGACCGGGTCGGGGTTCGAGTCGAGCGTGGGGTCGGCTCCACGCCGCGGTGTCGTTGCCCACCAGCCCGTCGGCAGCGTCGAGAATGCAACCCTGTAGTCACCCGGAAGCAGGTTGCCGAACACGTACCGACCATCGGCCAGGGTGACGACCGGGGCGACCGACTGGCCGGACGCATCGGTCGCCGGTGCGCCGGCGGGGTCGAGCAACACGACCTTCACCCCGGAAACGGGTGGCCGACCGTTGGTCTGCAAGCCGTCGCGATCACCGTCGTACCACACGATGTCACCGACGGCGACCGGGACCCAGATCCCTGCGTCGATCGACGGATCGATCAGTGCCAAACCGGCGGGGTCGCGGTCGGCGACCGGGGTCGTCGTCAGGGTGAAGGTCGGCGTCGTCGCCGTCGCATCGGTCGGGGCGCCGACGAATACCGCGTCGGAGTCGAGTGTGGCATCGGTGCCCTGCGTCGGCGTCGTCCACTCGTAACCCGCCGGCAGTGTGAAGCGAACCTGGTAGTCCCCAGGCGCCAGCATGGTGAACGAGTACCGCCCGCCGTTGATCGTCGTCGCCGTCGCCACCGGAATGCCGAAGATGTTGACCGCGGGGTTGCCGAGCCCGTCGAGCAGTTCGACCGGCACGCCATCGATCCCCGACTCCAAGGCGGGCTCGTAGACGCCGTCGTGGTCGGCGTCGTACCACACGAGGTCGCCAAGGCTCGGCGGCCGGAAGATGCCCATGTCGATCGTCGGGTCGATCACCGGGGCGATCCGCCCGGGTAGGGCGTTGGGTTGCATACTCGTCCCGCCCGGCGCCAGTGCGAAATCCGGGGTGGTCAGGGTGACCTGGTCGGGGTTCGAGTCGGCCGCCCGGTCGGCGCCTTGCGCCTGGTCGGTGGGGATGTAGCCGCTCGGCAGCATCGAGAACACGATGCGGTAGGTCCCGGGAAGCAGGTTGTCGAACACGTATGCGCCGTCGGCGCCGGTGACAGACGGGGCGACCGGGTTCCCGTCCGCATTGGTGACCGGGCCACCGAGCGCGCTCTGCAGCGTCACCGTGACTCCCTCGACCGGGCCTTCGCCGGCGACGAGGCCGTCATACACGCCGTCGTAGTCGTTGTCGTACCACACCAGATCGCCGACCGAGAGCGGCATCCAGATACCTGCGTCGCGCGTGCGATCGATGTTGGCCGCCGTGATCGTCCCCAGATCGACCCGGTCGAACGACGTCACCTGGGTGACATTCGGTTCGCCCGCATCGAGCAGGAACGGAGCAGTCACGGCGGCGTCATCCGTGCCGGCGACGAATGTGGCGTCGGAGTCGCCTCCATCGGCGCCCTGGTCGAGCCGCGTCCACTGGAAGTCGTGCAACGCTGCGGGCAGCGAGAACCGAACTTCGTAGGTGCCGGCAGCCAGCTTGTCGAAGGCGTAGAAGCCGTTGACGTCGGTCGTGTCGTCGGGTACCGGCGCGCCGGTGGCGTCGCGGGCGTCGATGAACGTGCCGGGATTGGTCGGATCCTCCATCAACAGGTGGACGACGATGCCGGGCACCGGCAATTCGCCGGTCTCCTGACGACCGTTGTGGTTGAGGTCGTACCACACGTAGTCGCCGACGGCGAGCGGAACCACCACCGCCTGGATGTCGTGATCGTCCTCGTCGGCCTGGTTCGGTACGTTGACGTTGGCCACACCGAGCGCCCAGTCCAGATCGTTGGAACCGTTGCGGGGGTAGCCGAACGGGTCGGTCGGGTCGCTGAAATGGGCGTCGTTCGTCAGGTCGGCGTCGGGTACCGAGTCGACGTCGGCGACGGTCACCCGCATCGGTCCGGGGCCGAGATCCAGATCGCCTTTCAGCGATTGGATCTCGGCGTTGTTCTCGTAGGTCACCTTCGACAGGTCGGTGATCCGCACCGTCACCCGATACGACTGGGTCGCCCCCGAGTTGAGTCGGGCGATCGTGCAGTCGATCGCCGTCCCGCCGGTGACTCCGCACGCCACACCGGCCGGCGGAGTGACGGCCGTGATGACCGTGCCGGCCGGCGCGGTGTCGCGAACGACCACGTCGAATGCATCGGTCGGGCCCTGGTTCTTCACGGCGACGGTGAACGAGGCAGTGATCGGCGCGACGGCCGCGTCGAGGAGGAACTGGGTCGACGTCTTGGTGAGCGACAAGTCCCACCAATCGAGGTAGGCGACGTCGTGGTCGTCCTCATCGGGCGGGTTCGCAGATGGAGACTGGTCGATGATGTCGTCGACAAGTTCATCGCCGCCGGGCGTGCCGGGCGGGGCGTCGACGTTGTCGGGAGTCGAATCCCGGTCGATGCCGGTGAACGTCGTCGCCGCGTCGCCATCGTCGTCGAAGGCGGAGATCTCGGCCCGGTTCTGCACCGCGACACCGATCACCCGGGTCGAGAAGTCGGCCGTGAGCACGATCGGTACAACCACCGAGCGGCCGCCGTCGATCGTTCCGGCCACGGCGATCGTCGCCTGGCCGCCGACCGCGACGTCGGTATTCGACTTCGTACATGTCGGCAG
>JANMJD010000329.1:0-60849 GCA_031371195.1 Actinomycetes bacterium
CGAGGTCCATCCGCCACTACACGAGCGCCGGCGGCTGAAGCGCGCTGGGCGCGCATGGCGCGGAGAGCCTCGTCCGTGCGCGTACAACGACTGCAGGGTGGAGGCGCGGGCCGTAGCGCTACCATCCACCGATGGTGCCCGACCTCGTGCTGTACCAGTACCCCGGCGACGGGGATCTCCCGTCCCTCTCGCCGCCGTGCGTGAAGGTGCACCTCGCGCTGAGCCGGCTCGGCATCTCGTACCGCACGGTGGATCTCAGGTCGCCGCGCCAGGTGCGGCGGGAGAGTCCGACGGGGCGCGTCCCAGTGCTGGCCATCGCGGGACGCCGGGTCGCCGACTCCGTCGGCGTTTTGCGGGGCGAATCGCTCGTAACTGTGATCGTGAGCCGACAGCACGACGTCGGCATTGTGGTCGTAGAGGACCTTCCACATGTCGCGGGTCGCCGAGGTGCTGCCGTGGTACCCGGAGCTGAACAAGGGGTGATGCCACATCGCCAGGGTGCAGGCGACGGAGTGTGCGTCGAGGTCGGCTCCCAGCCACGCGGCCTGCACTGATGCAGAGTCACAGCCGCCGACGAACGAGCAGTTCGAATTGAGCACCACGACGTGCCAGCTGCCGACGTCGTACGAGTAGTAGCCCTTGCCCCGTTCACCGGCGGCCGCGCCGAAGTAGTCGAAGTAGGCCTTGGCTCCGGGCTGGTGATACTCGTTGTTGCCGAGCGTCGGGCGGATCCGCGGCTTCAATGGCCCCCACGACGGGTCGAAGCAGTCCCGGTACTCCTGGGCGCTGCTCGTGGAATAGACCGTGTCGCCGAGCGTTGCGATCGTGCCGGTGGTCGTCGACAACATCGCCGCGACCTGATCGTCGAGCACGTTGCTACCGCATTGGGCGATGTCACCCATCGCCCACAGCAGGTTGTCGGTGGCTCCCGGCCCCGGGCCGGGACCGGGGTTGGGACCGACTTGGGTTCGTCCCTCCCGGACGGCAGGTGCGTCGGCGGTCGCCCACCCGAGGATCAGCCCGTCGGCTGGGGCGGCCATCGGCCTGCCATCGGCCGGGCTGGGGAGGATGGCCAATATGACGAGAGCTGCAGCTCCGACGACGCGATGGTGAGCGGTCAAGACGGGACCACTGTAGGTCGCGGACACCGGCGTCCGCGACGATCTCGCGCACCTGGCCGGCCGGTTCCGGTTGTGTCACGCGTCGGTCACCGTGACCGAGTCGGTTCGGTGACGACTACGAATCGCCCAGGTTCGGCCAGCGACGTTTCTGACGCTTTCGCTTCCCGGCCATGCCGCGGCTGCGTTGCTCGGCCAGCGCCCACGAGCGGCGCCAACCGGCGTGGTCGGGTCCGGTGAGCGACGGACTCGCGCCCGCGGCGGCCCGGAGTCGGGCGGTGTACCAATCGGTCAGCGACTCGTCGCCCAACGCCGTGACCGATCGCTCGATGCGGTCGTTGAACCGGCGGGTCGACTCGCCCTTGTCGGGGGTCAGGGCGGCCCCGAACGTCACCTTCGTACTGCCCGGCTTGGGTCGTTTCATGCCCTTGCCATAGATCGAGCCGCTGCCCTCGATGAACATCGGGACCACCGGGGCGCCGGTGCGAATCGACAGATACGCCGCCCCACCTTTGAACTCCTGGCCCCACCCATCGGGCGAGCGCCCGCCCTCGGGGTAGATGATCAGGCTCCAGCCGTCGTCGATCAGCTCCTTGATCTGGTCCGACGATTTGCGCCCTGTCGACTCCCGATCGATCGGCAGGGCGTTGAGCACGATGGCCGCAGCGGTGCCCTTGACCCGATTGGTGAAGAAGTAGTCGGCGGCGGCGGCGACGACCAGTTTGTGGCGCCACGGTTCGGGGATCGAGATGATCGAGATCGGCGTATCGAGGTGGCTGTGGTGATTCGGGGTGAAGATCACCGCCGGCGGGTCGTCACGATCCTGCAGGTCGGCGAGCCGGTCGACGCCCTCGATCGTCGGATCGGCCAGGCCGCGCACGGCGAGTCGTAGCGGCCCGTCGGTGATCAGCCGCCGGGCCAGCCGGGCGGGCCCTTCCCGGGCCCACTCGGTCTCGAAATCAGCGCCGAGTTTCGACGGCTTGGCCGGGACGATCATCCCGCGCGGCGTCGTCGGTGATCGATACGGGAAGCCGGCCTTGCCGATGATCGTGCGCACCCGGGTCGCCTTGCGGCGGGCGGTCCGCACGGCGCGTGCCACGGTGCGGGCGCTGGCCAGGGGGGTGGGGAAGCCTGGACGGGTGGCCATCGGTCGGGCTGCTACTTGACGTCGGCGACGAGGACCGACGGGACGTGCAGATGGGTGATGGTGGCGCCGCGTCCGACGACGTCGGAGGCCATCTCGAAGGCGTCGTCCATCGTCGAGGCGGGAACGAAGCCGAGTCGGCGCACCGTCGGGGCGTGGCCGCCGACGATGATCACCCGGGCCGCCCACTGTTGGCCGTGTGCGCCCCAGTACCAGGCGTAGAACGGGTGGACGCCGTGATACGCGTAGCCCGTCCGGTACAGGTGGCGGTACCACTCGTCCTCGGCGTACTGCTTCTCCCACTTCTGGCCCATCACCACCGGATCGGTGGTGTCGGCCAGCACCTGCTCGAAGAAGTCGATGTAGCTTGGATGGTGAACGGGGTGGAACTCGCGGTACGTCGGGTGGGTCATGATGATCACGCCACCCTCCCTGACTAGCGGTTTGTTGCGGTACATGTTGAACAGGTAGCCGAGACCCATGCACATCACCAGGATCGGGTTCATGATCGACTCGGGGTTGTACGGGCTGATGAACGGGATGCCCATCGTCAGGATGTCGGTCTGCCCCTCGACCTCGACCAACTGCTGGGCGTAGACGTTTTCGAGCGTGATCTCGTGGACGGCGTCGGTCGAGCCGGCGTTGACCCCGGTCATCCGGTACGGCGCCTCGATCGAGTGGAAGATCTTGCGGGCGATCTTGGTCGGGGTGTGCTTCAACGACTTGGCCGTGGCCAGATACGTCGCCCGGTCCTTGGCCGTCCACTCCCACTCGCGCTTGGCGAGGAAGTCGAACGGCGACGGGAACGTGTCGGTGTTCATCGTTGTCTCGACGGTGAAGATCTTCGGGCCCGAGTCGCGTAGCACCTTGCCCAGTCGCCAGACGCTGTGATGCAGGGCCGACTTGTGGCGATCCATCAGGCTGCGGGTGTTCTGCAGGGTCTCGGCGTTGTGGTGGTAGCTGAGACAGCGATACGAGGCCAGACCGGTGACCACCGACTTCCAACCGCCATCCATCGCCACCTGGTTGACGTTGGCGTAGACGATCAGATCGCTGTCGGCGGCCCGCTTGTTGATCTCCAACACCTCCCCGTGATCGGTTTCGCCGATCACCGTCAGGTTGTCGTAGTCCTCGGCGTCGTGCTGGTACAACATGCCGCGGGGCGCAAACGCGTCGTATACCCGGTCGCCGAGCACGTGGCGTAGCTCGTATTCGTGCATCCGTCGGTGCAGGCCCAATGCGGCGATCAGATGGACATCGTCGACGCCGGCCTCGGCGGCGAGGTCGAGCACCGCCTCGATGATCCGCTGGCGGGTGTCGGGCTTGCGCATTTTCGGGAGCGACAGCGAGGCGTCGTCGAAGGCGATCGTCAGCTTCATCCCGGGGAACAGCAGCGCCGGCAGCGGGTCGGAGTCGTGCGGATTCAACAGGGCATGGCGGATCGCCCCGTCGATGTCGCCGATCCCCTTCAGGGGCTCGGGCGGGTAGATGATCCGGCTGCGGTCGGCCGGCAGCTTCTCGAGGCTGAAGCCTTCACCGCGCCAGAACAGGGTGGGTGGCGTCGACCGATCGACATCGAGGACGAATCCAGGGCGGGGCATTATCTCTTCTTCTCCTGGCGCATGTCGAAGGCGACCTTGACCGCGCCACGCCGGCCGGCGTTGGCGGCGTGCTCGATCGCATCGCGGTAGTCGGAAAGGGTGTAGGTGGCCGAGACGAGCCGACCGAGATCGAACCGGCGGATCACGTCGATGGCCGTGTCGAAATCGGGGCGCTGGTAGGCGTAGCAGCCGCGGATGGCGGCCTCGCGGTGCCACAGACCGGTCATGTCGACCGAGACCTTGCCCGGCATGCCCACCAGATCGATGTCGCCACCGGGGGCGACGACCTTGAGGGCCTGGTCGATCGACTCCGACGAGCCGATGCAGTCGACGACGTGGTCGAAACCGCAGGTGAGCTGGTCGTTCACCGCCAATGATTTGCTCAGCGAGCGCACCCAGCGGGGCAGCTCCGCCGAATCGCAGACCACGTCGGCACCGAGCATCTTGGCCAACGCCTTCTGGTGCGGATACCGCGCCGTCATCACGATCGGGCCCGAGCGGTCCTTGTCACGCGTCGCGGTGATCGCAGCCAAGGTGAGTAGGCCGACCGTGCCGGCCCCCATGATGACCGTCCCGGTGCCGTGGTAGCGCGAGGCGGCGTGGACGGCGCAGGCCATCGGCTCGATCAGCACGGCGGCCTCGTCGGACAGGTCGTCGGGGACGGGGACGATCTGGGACTCGTGGGCAACCATGGCCGTCGACCAACCCCCGCCCGTGTCGGCGCAGAAGCCGGATTGGAGGCCAGGCTCCAGATGACCGAAGGCGATGCGCTCGCACAGATTGATCCGCCCGGCGGTGCATTGATGGCACGTGGGTGAGATACCTCGAGTGACGCACGTGAGCACCGGAACGATGACGACACGGCCACGCGCCGCATCGGCGACCACCTCGTGGCCGGGGACGAATGGGAAGCTGACGATCGGTTCGAAGTAGCGACTGGCCGCGCCGTCGATCGTCGACAGGTCGCTGCCGCAGATACCCGACAGGCGGGGCCTGATCACCTCCCACCCGGGTCCGGGGAGGGAAGGGGCCGAGATGTCGACGAACTCGAGCGGACCGAACCTGGCCCCTCGCCCGGGGGCGAGTGAGCCGGCAATGCGGGCGGCGGCGAACTTGGCCAATTTGCGGTCGATCTGCAGCGCCCTCATCGGATGCCGGCCTTTTCGGAGCGGGTGGCCGCAACCGGCAGCAACGGCCGGGGTGCCCCGGGCGCCCTCGACCAGTTCTCGACCAACCAGCCACGTTTGCGGGCCAGGGCGGCGAGGCGGACCTCGGGGTTGACGGCGACGGCGAAACCGACCGCTTCGAGCATCGGCAGGTCACTCGTCGAATCGGCGTAGGCGATGGACTCTTCGAGCTTGAGTCCCTCGGCGTCGCAGTAGTCGGCGAGCAGCTGGGCGCGGGTCTCGCCGGTCGGGGGGACGTCGCGGAGCTCACCCGAGTACGTGCCGTCGGCCTTGGTGGTCATCTCCGCGGCGATGATCTCGTCGAAGAGCGGGCGCAGGGGCTCGACGACGAACGACAGCGCCCCGGTGATCAACACCGTGCGATGGCCGAGGGCCTTGTGCTCACGGACACGACGAATACCGGCCGGGAAGCTCTTGGTGACGATCAGCTTGAGGAACAGTTCCTGCACGTCGGTGGCGATCTGCTCGGGCGGGGCGTCCTCGTAGCGGCGGTAGAAGTGGCGGAGGAAGTCGCTGCGGTCCTTCTTGTCGAGTGCGAGGAGCGAGGGGGCTTCCTTGAGCGTCCGCAGGACGTAGCGGATCTTCTCGGGGGTATCGAGGCGCCGGGTCGCCAACCATGAGTAGCTCTCGACCACGTTCGAGGCGATCAGGGTGTTCTCCAGGTCGAATGCGGCCATATGGCGCTCCGGGGCGAGTACCTGGCGACGCAAACGGGTCGAGCGGCTCTCGGATTGCGACTTGCCCGGCGTCATCTTGACCCGGGCATGTTGCACCACGCTCGGCAGGTGGACCGTACGTACATAGGTCGGCCAGTCGATCACCCTCGGGTCGAAGCAGAAGTCGGCCTGATCGTCGGCAGAGAGCGTGTCCCACAGCCCCAGCAGGTGCTTGACGCTGTAGATCGCCTCGCACTCGGTGTACAGGCCGTACAGCTCGACGTATTCCAGGGCTCGCTCGACCTCGGTCTTGCGCTCCTCGAGCAGCGCGCCCCATGCCGCCTGCTTGCCGCGCAACGGCAGGGAATGCATCACCCGCTCGGTGCGGGCGATGACCTTCTTGGCCTTGGTCAGTTGCCCCTGCACCCGGCCGCGACCGGGGAACGACCAGTCGGGCACGACGATCGGCTGGCCCTTGGCGTCGTAGATCGGGTTCTCGGTGAACCATCCCTGCACGTTGTCGACGAGCAGTTGGTACTTCAGCGGATTGGCCGAGCCCGAGGCGACCTGGGTGATCGGCGCGGCCCGCTCGGGCCCGACGGCGGCGACGGCGATGATCGCGGCGACGACCATGTCGACGGGGATGACGTCGACGGTACCTTCGGGGACCCCGGGGAACTCCTTGAGCAGGCCGCGGGCGTACGAGATGATCACCGGCTCGGCCATGCGGAAGCCCCGGATCCATCCTGGGCTCGGTTCGGCCAGCGCCGATTCGATGATCGAGGGCCGCACGATCGAGACCGGGACCGGACCCTTCGTCTCGGTCAGCGCCTGCTCGCCGAGCGCCTTGGTGAAGGCGTAGGCATCGGGCCAACCAACGCTCGCCGCCCGGGCGCGCCCCGCCTCGACAAGGCGGTCGTGCACCCACCGCTCACGGTTCTGCTCGGTCTTGGCGGCCAGGGCCGGGTTGCCCGCGGCGCCCAACTCCGAACGGGCCTCGGCGCGGAACCTGGTGAGGTGGACGATCCGGCGGCTCTCGGATTCGAGGTCACTGCGTAGGCGGCGAGCCGAAGCCACCTCGGCGCGCCAGTCGAGGCCGATGTCGAACGGGCCATTGGAGACCAACTCCTCGGGTGCCGTTCCTCGCCGGTTGCCGGCGACATAACACGTGCTCACGGCCACGAGGTGAGGGGTGGCGCCGAGTTCGTTGAGCAGTGCGGCGATCCGGCTCGGTCCGAGCAGATTGACCTCGACGGCCGAGTCGAGCGGCGAGTCGAACGCCACGCTGGCGGCCGAGTGGATGACGATGTCGCATGTGGCCAGCGTCGCCCGATCGACGTCGCTGAGACCCAGGCCGTCGCGACTGACGTCGCCATTGATCGTGGAGACCCGTTCGTTCCAGACGGTCTCGAACGCCTTGGCACCGCCATGCTGAGCGCGCAGGCGATCGAAGGCGTCGTTCTTCATCACCTCGCGGCGGACCCGCTCGGACGCGTCGTGGCGCTTTCCGCCCCGAACGAGCAGCACGAGCTTGCAGTCCGGAGCACCACGCAACAGGCGCTCCACGAGCGCGGTGCCCACGAACCCGGTTGCTCCGGTGACGGCGATTCGTTTTCCGGCGAGCTGCTCGGCGATCACGAGGCCCATGTCTAGCATGCCGGCGTCTACCATTTGGTAGAGAGATCGCCGCCACGATGGAAACCTCACTCATTCGACCTCTGTCGGCCCGACCGACGCGGGAGCGGATTCTCGACGCGGCCCTCGATCTCTTCGGCTCCCGCGGAGTCGACGGTGTGTCGCTCGACGAAATCGCCGCGGTCGTCGGGATCCGCAAGCAGACGGTCCTCTACTGGTTCGCCTCGAAGGATGATCTGGTGATGGAGGTGGTCACCCGCAGCGCGGCCGAACTCGCGTTGGCCATCGAGGCGGCGACCCGCCGGGCGGGTGAGGGATTCGAACGGGTGGAGGCGGTGGTGCGCGCCGTCTTCCGTCCCGCCATTCGCCGACCCGCCCTCCTCGGCTTGGTGCGCGATCTCAACCGCCTCGACGCAGCCAGCTCGCAGCGGCTGGCCGATGTCCTGCGGCCGTACATCGAACGGGCTGTGGCCTATCTGGACGCGGAGATGGATGCCGGTCGATTACGCCGCGCCGATCCTCGGATCACGGTGGCCCTGGCCTACGCCACGGTGGTCGGGGTCGCCGGCGAGACCGTGGCGTTACGGGCGATCGGCTGGCAGCCCACTGTCGCCAACCTGCGCCGCCTCCGAGCCGAATTGGTCTCGTTCCTGCGTGCCGCGCTGAGCCGGCACGAATAGGCGACGGTCTGTCAGAGACCGGCGTCGACCACCTCATGGGCGATGGCGATGAAGGCTTTGGCCGATGGGGAGCGATAGCGGTCGCGATGCCAGGCGATGCCGATCCGCCGGTGCAGGCGTGACTCGACGGCGAACGGCCGGGCGACCGTTTTGTCGTCGTGGGCCAGCGGTTCGACCGCCAGCGTCGGAACGACCCCGACACCGAGGCCCACGCCGACGAGCCGTTGCAGCGTCAAATTGTCCTCGGTTTCGAAGACGGTGTTCGATTCGACTCCGGCGTCGCGTAGCGCCTTGGTGACCAGTTGCGAACACGAATCCCGCTCGGAGTTCGACACTCGGTCGAGTCCGGCGAAGTCCTTCCAGGTGATCTGTTTGCGCTTGGCCAGCGGGTGATCCTTGCTGAAGATCGCCACGTAGGGATCGACGAGCAGCTCCACGGAGTCGAGTTCGGGCCCGATCCAGTCGAGTTCGCAGAAGGCCAGATCGACCTGGCCGGCCATGACGCTCCGTTCCAGCTCGGTGATCTCGATGACGTTACGCAGCGTGATGTCGATCTTGGGCCACTCGCTGCGGAACCGGGGGAGGACGGCCGGGAGGATGCGGGCGCTGGCCGACTGGAACACGCCGACCCGCAGGCGGCCGGCCTCACCGGCGGCCAGTCCGTCGAGATCGGCGCGGACCGCACCAAGGCGAGCGGTGATCGTGTCGGCGTGGTGCAGGACCAGCGCGCCGGCCTCGGTGAGGGTGACCGGGCGCGGCCCACCCGGTCGTTCGAGCAGGCGATGACCGGCAGCGCGCTCGAGCGTGGCGATCTGTTGGGAGATGGCGCTCTGGGCGTAACCGAGCTCGCGGGCCGCCGCCGAGAACGAGCCGGTACGGGCGATGGTGGCGAGGGCGACGAGGTGACGGATCTCCACACCGAGCAGCGGATCGGACTGAGTGATCGACTTGCTCACATTTACCTATTTCCCTTATCGATCGAGTAGGAGCATACTCAGAGTATCAACGATTCAGAAAGGTGATGAACATGGCTGCATTCTTCCTATTGATCCTGGTGGTGCTCGGGCCGCTCGCCGATCGTCACGGGGTCGACTCCAGGGGTCTGAACGACGGTCACCGGTTCGGCGACTGACCCGAATCCTGATGTGCGTCCGTCGGGACCGCGTATCCGGGCGGTCTATTGACGCTTGGTGTTGCGGCGCTGGCGGGCGTGGCGATCGATGGCCAAGGCGACCAACTCGTCGATCAAGGCGGAGTAGCTGAGCCCCGTCGCCTGCCACAGCTTGGGGTACATCGAGATCGGGGTGAAGCCCGGAATGGTGTTGACCTCGTTGATCAGGAACCCGCGGCCGTCCTCCTCGTAGAAAAAGTCCACCCGGGCCATCCCGTCGCAGCGAAGCGTGAGGAAGATGCGGATGGCCAGCTCGCGCACCTCGGCCATCAGTGCCTCGCCGAGCGGGGCGGGGATCAGGAGCTGAGCCCCGTCGTCGACGTACTTGTCCTCGTAGTCGTAGAACTCCTTGCCCGGGATCACCTCGCCGGCGATCGAAGCGCGGGGGGTGAGGTTGCCGAGGACGGCGACTTCTATCTCGCGCCCGCTGATCGCCTCCTCGACGACGACCCACTCGTCGTACGAGAGGGCGACGCCGATGGCGTCGCGGAGTTCGTCGAGCGATTTCGCCTTGGTCACCCCGACCGACGAGCCCATGTTGGCCGGCTTGACGAAGCAGGGAAGCCCCAGATCGGCGGCCAGGTGAGCCGGCAGCCCGATCGACATGTCGGACTCCCGAAATGCCCGGTAGCGCGCCTGGGGAATGCCGTTGGCGGCCAGTACCTGTTTGGCCATCGCCTTGTCCATGCACAACGCCGACCCGAGGACGCCCGAACCGACGTACGGCACGTTGGCCAGTTCGAGCATTCCCTGCATCGTGCCGTCCTCGCCCATCGGCCCGTGGAGCAGCGGGAGCACGACCGTCGTGGTGCCAGGTTGCATCGCCTCGGCCAGGATCGGTGAGGCCGACGTGGGTGACCCGGTCGGTTCGAGCCGAGACCCGACCGCCTCGGGGCCATGGGCCAGCGCGGCCATCGCCTCCTGCGCCAGCTGCCACTGCCCGTCACGGCCGATGCCGACCGCGGTGATCGCGTACTTCTCCGGGTCGGCGGCCCGCAAGACGTGGGCTGCGGTCACGCAGGAGACGTCGTGCTCGGCGGACTGCCCGCCGAAGACGACCACGAGGTTGATCCGATCGGCGGCCACGCTTCGACGGTAGCGGCTCGACTCCCACTCGACGCGGCACCGGCCCGTCACCCGGTCGGTGCCATCGCCGACGGTCGGCTCCATCACGGTGGGTTGGCTCCGTCAGCGTCGGTTGGCTCCGTTACCCTCGGTTGATGTGAGATATCGGGCGAGCGATGTGGCGACGGCGACCGGAGGGACGCTGGTGGGGCCCGATGTTGCGATCGACGGCGCCGAGTTCGACTCCCGATCGTTGCGACCCGGTGCCCTGTTCGTCCCCATCGTCGCCGACCGCGACGGCCACGAGTTCATCTCCGCCGCGGTGGCCAACGGCGCCGTCGCGGTGCTCAGCGCTCGACCCGATGTCGACGCTCCGTGCGCGATCTTCGTCGATGACACGTCGGCCGCCTTCCTCGACCTGGCCCGCTGGGCGCGCGACCGCTTCACGGGGCAGGTCGTGGCGATCACCGGTTCGGTCGGCAAGACCAGCGTCAAGGACCTGACCGCCGCGGTGCTGGCCCGGCGTTGGCGAACCCATGCCGCGATGCGTTCGTACAACAACGACCAGGGCCTGCCCCACACCGTCCTCAACGCGCCGGACGGTAGCGAGGTTCTCGTCGTCGAGATGGGCATGCGCGGCTTCGGCGAGATCGCCAAGCTGTGCGACGTGGCCCGGCCCCGCATCGGCATCGTCACCAGCGTGGCCGCGGCCCACACCGAGCGGGTCGGCGACATCGAAGGAGTGGCGCGGGCCAAGGCCGAGCTCGTCGAGGCGCTCCCCGCCGACGGCATCGCCATCCTCAACGCCGATCAACCGCTGGTCGCGGCGATGGCGTCGCGCTGCGCCGGGCGGGTGGTGACCTTTGGGTTGACCGGAGATGTCCGCGCCGAACAGTTGACGCTCGACGGTTCGGCGCGGGCCAGGTTCACGCTCGTCAGTGATTGGGGTCGCGTCGAGGTGGCGTTGGCGGTACCGGGTGCGCACATGGCGTTGAACGCCGCCGCCGCTGCGGCGTGCGGACTGTGCCTGGAGGTGGGTCTCGACGACATCGCCGCCGGTCTGGCCGGCGCCGGGATCTCCCCATGGCGGATGGAACTCCATCGCACGACGAGCGGAGCGCTCGTGCTCAACGACGCTTACAACGCCAATCCGGCGTCGATGCGCGCCGCAATCGACACCCTGTGCCGACTCGATGGCCATCGCAAGGTGGCGATGCTCGGGGTGATGGCCGAGCTGGCCGACCCGCTGGCCGAGCATCCATCGCTGGCTGCCTACGCCCGTGAACGCGGCATCGAGCTGATCCCGGTAGGGACCGATCTGTACGGGTCACCGCCCGCCATCGACCCGATTGCCGCGCTCGGCGACATCGGCAGTGGCACGGCGATTCTGGTCAAGGCCAGCCGGGCCGCCGGCCTGGAGAAGCTGGCTGCGGCTCTGGTCGCCGCCCTGGGCTCCGACGCCTGATTGTCGGCCGCGTGCTGTCAGCCGACGGTCTACGACCGTCAGGCTGCCGACGGGCGGGCGCGGGTGTAGTCGGTCCACATCGCCACGATGAAGGCGACGACGGCGCCGCCGATGAGCACGGGGCGGGGACCGAGGTGGTCCATCACCGGACCGAACGCCAGATTCCCGAGCGGAACGGTGCCGCCGAACGACATGAACCACAGTGGCATCACGTACACCCGCTCGTCATCGGCCATCTCCTGTTGGAACACCGTGATCATCGCCGTGGCCATCAGGAAGTAGAACAGACCGAGCACGAAGCCGATCGGGAAGGCAAACCACTTCGACGACACCGAGGCGAAGGCGATCAGCGAGACGCCGAGTCCGATGGTCGAGGGCCGGATCAGGCGGCGCTTGTCGAAGCGGGCGAGCGTCGTGCCACTCGAGATCGCCCCGAGGCAGGCGCCGATGCCCCAGGTCGCGTAGAGCCACTTGTAGGTCGCCGAGACGGGATCGATGCCGAACAGCGTGGAGCACACCGGCGCGAACAATCCGACGAAGACCAGCGTGAAGAACGACAGCACGGTCATCGAGATGAGCAACCGCCCGAGGACCCACCGGCGGCGCACGATCCGAAGGCCGGTCGTCAACTGCCTCCAACCCTGTTCGGCGATCCGCGACACCTTGGGGAAGGTGGTGATCGCCACGGCCCAGATCATGAACAGATAGGTGGCCGCATTGATCAGGAACAGCTGGGCGATCGACAGACCGGCTGCGGTCAGCACGGCGGCGATGACCGGACCGATCACGCGTGAACCGTTCAGCTGCGTGGAGTTGAGGGCGATGGCCCCGGCCAGATCGCGACGATCGACGAGCATCGGCATCGATGCCTGAAACGCCGGTGCCCCGAGCGCCGAGGCGATCCCGACGGCCAGGTTGGCAACGAACAGCGAGGGGATCGAGGCGTTCTGCGACACCAGGTAGGCGAGCACGACCGAGCCGACGAGCTGGCCGGCGTTGCTGGCGATCAACAGCCCTCGCCGGCTGACCCTCGAGGCCAGCACCCCGCCGGGTATGGCCAACAACAGCATCGGCCCGAGTTGGGCGAACACCATGATGCCCACCTGCGCGGCCGAGCCGGTTCGCTTGGTGATGTACGCCGGTAGGGCGACGTTCTGCATCCACGTACCGACATTCGACAGGAACATGCCGGTCCAGATCAGCCGGAACGGCCGATACGAGAACGCGGCGCGGACCGATCCGGGTGTGAAGCGGTGGGGCAGAGGCGTGGCGCTGGGGTCGGTCGTCATCGTGGGATTGACCCGTGGGTGAATCCCAAGTTACCCGTGTGCCGGGATGGCATCGGCGGTGAGAGGTCCACGGCTACCGGCCGGCGGTGAAGGTGAGCGGCAAGCGCTCGGGCCCCCAGATGCCGAACCCCGGTGGCTTCCAGGTGATCTCGCCGTCGACGGCCAGGTTCGGCAGGCGTCGGGCGAGGATCGGCAGTGCCTCCTGCAGTTCGGCGCGGGCCAGCGAGGCGCCGAGGCAGTAGTGGATACCTGAGCCGAACGTCAGCTGCGGTTGACCGATCGGTTCGCGGGTGATGTCGAACGTCGGGTCGGGCCACAGCCGCGGATCGGTGTTCGCCGCGGCGAGCGCCGGCGAGATCATCGTGCCCTTGGGGAACAGGACGTCGCGGTAGACGATGTCCTGCGAGGCGAAGCGACCGGTGCCGCGGATGGCCCCCAGAACACGCATCGTCTCCTCGACCGCCCGGGGTGCGAGGTCGGGACGCTCGGCCAGCAGCGCCCACTGTTCGGGATGCTCGGTGAACAGCGCGATCGAGCAGGCCAGTTGATTGCGGGTCGTATCGGTCCCACCGACGATCACGGCGTTGACCATCGTCAACAACTCCTCCTCGCTGAGCCGGTCGCCGGCCTCCTCGGCGGCGATCAAGTCGGTGAGCAGGTCGTTAGCCGGACGAGACCGGCGCTCGGCGATCATCTTCGACGTATAGGCGTCGAGTTCGTCCGATGCCCGCTGGATGACCGGATAGTCCTCCTGCAGATTGAAGTTGAAGATGCGCAGCAGATCGGCGGCCCAGCGTGAGAACAGCCGCCAGTCCTCCTTCGGCGCGCCGAGCAGTTCACAGATGATCGGGATCGGGTACGGCTCGCACACATCGGTGACGAACTCGGTGCGACCCGTTCCGGCGATGCTGTCGACGAGACCCTCGATCACCTCGCGCATGTACGGCCGCAACCGGTCGGCCGAGCGGGGTGAGAACGCCGGGGCGACGAGACGACGCAGACGGGTGTGCACCTCGCCCTCGGCCGAGAGAATCGACTCACGCCGTGCTTCAGTGAACGCCGGGTCGGTGACGCCGGACATCTCGACGATCAGACTGGCCGCCGAGTGCCAGCGCTTGTCGCGAAGCACCGCCACGACGTCGTCGTAGTCGTACACCATGTAGCCGAACAGCCCCTTGGCCAGCCATCCCTCGTGGCGTGCGGCAGCGACGGCCTGCGCTCGCTCGCCCGGGGTGAGCGTGTCGACCAACACCGTGGGCAGGGTCAGCTCGTCAACCGGAGTCACCATGACCGGAGCCTACGACGACATGCCATGTCCGTGCCGATCGGAAGTCCGCCGTCCCGGGCTTGAGCGGTGGCAAGTCGGTTCAGTCGCCGAGGGCGGTGAGTGGTTCGATGGCTTCGACACCGAGGAACTCGGCGACGGGTCGGTTGGTCACGTGGCCGGCGACGGTGTTGATACCGGCGGCCAGTGCCGGATCGCGGCGTGCTGCGCCCGCCGCACCATGGGCGGCGACCTCGATCTGATATGGCAACGTCGCGTTGGTCAACGCGTACGTCGAGGTATGCGGCACTGCGCCGGGCATGTTGCCCACGGCGTAGTGGACGACACCGTGCAATTCGTAGACCGGCTCATTGTGGGTGGTCTCGTGGATCGTCTCGATGCATCCCCCCTGGTCGATCGCCACGTCGACGATGACGGCGCGAGGCTTCATCGCCCGCACCATGTCGTCGGACACCACTACCGGAGCACGCCCCCCGGCGACGAGGACGGCGCCGATCACGAGGTCGGCGTCGAGCACCGATCGCTCGACGGCGCCACGGTTGGACGCCAGGGTCATGATCCGACCCTTGTGGATCTGATCCACCCAGCGCAGGCGGTCGAGGTTCTTGTCGATCAGCACCACCTCTGCCTCCATGCCGGCGGCGATCCACGCTGCGTTCCAGCCGACATTCCCGGCTCCGAGCACGACGACCTTGGCCGGGCGGACGCCAGGCGCCCCTCCCATCAGCACACCGCGGCCGCCGTTGTGACGTTCGAGGTAGTGGGCGCCCATCTGCGGGGCGAGCCGACCGGCGACCTCACTCATCGGGGCAAGCAGGGGGAGTGCACCGGATTCCAGCTGCACCGTCTCGTAGGCGATGGCCGTCGTGCCGGCGGCCAGTAGGGCCTTGGCGACCTCGGGGTAGGCCGCCAGATGCAGGTAGGTGAACAGGGTGAGATCGGGACGCAGGAATCCGAACTCCTCGGCCTTGGGTTCCTTGACCTTGACCACCATCGACTGGGCCCAGGCGTCGGCGGCGGTCGGCACGATGGTCGCTCCGGCGGCTACATAGTCGGCGTCGGCGATCGAGGCCCCCTCGCCGGCGCCGGTCTCGACGAAGACCTCGATGCCCAGCCGTTCCATCTCGCGGATGCCGTCGGGGGTCATCGCCACCCGGTGCTCGGCAGTCTTGATCTCCTTGGGAACGCCAACGGTGGTGGTGCGCGCAGCAGAAATGGTCATGGCGACATCGTGCGCCACCGAGCTCCTCGGGTGGCGGCGACTTCCATGCCAGGATGAGTGGATGGCACAGCTTTCCAGTGCATTGGATCGAATCGACCTTCGAATCATCGGGCTGCTGCGGACGGAGGCTCGTATCAGCTGGCGCGATCTGGGGGAGCGGGTGCACCTGTCGGCCACCTCGGTCGCCGACCGGGTGCGCCGGCTCGAGGAGCGTGGGGTCATCCGCGGCTACGCCGCACAACTCGATCCGGCGAGTCTCGGGCGCGACGTACGGGCCGTGATCGACATCAGTCTGCCGCCGACGATGGCTCCGGAGGAGTTCGAGGCTCGGCTGGCCGATCGCCCCGAGATCGCCTTCGCCGCCTTCGTCACCGGTGCGGCCGACTACTCGTTGGTGGTCGACTGCACGGGTCCCGAGGGGCTCGATGCGTTCATCCGCTGGCTCAAACTCGACGCCGGCGCCGCTCGCACCGAGTCCAAGGTCGTCCTGCGCTCGGTCATCGGCTGATCAGGATCAGTGGGCGCCCCAGGCATACGTCTGCTTGGCCAGCTCCAGGTAGATGAACGTTTCGGTGGACCGGACGCCGGGGACGCTACGGATGCGATTGGTCAGATCGAGCAGGGCCGTGTCGTCGGCGGCGACGACCTCACAGATGAAGTCGAAGCTTCCGGCGGTGATCACGAGGTAGTCGATGTCGGGAAACGCCTCGAGCTTGCCGGCGATGGCGGTGGTCTCGCCTTCGGTGCGCACGCCGATCATCGCCATCCTTCGCATGCCGAGTTGCATGGGATTGGTCACTGCGACGATCTGCATCGTCCCGTTTTCGATCAGCCGTTGCACGCGCTGGCGCACGGCGGCCTCGGACAGACCGACGGCCGTGGCCAGGCGGGTGTAGGGCAGGCGGCCGTCGCTCTGCAGTCGTTCGATGATGGCCCGGTCGATGTCATCGAGATGTTGCTCGCGTGCCACCGATGTCCTCCTCGAACCGTTGATCGACCGATCGATCTTCGCCGGTGGGCGTCCGTGCTGCAAGCTCGGAATCGGCGGCCGTCTCGGTCGGTCCCTGGGCCGAGGGCGAAGTCGGGCCCATCGACGAACTACCCTGGGGTCGTAATGCCCGCGAGCAGTGCTCCCCGTATCGCCATCGGACCATCAGGTCAGGGGCGGTGGATGGCTGATGCGGTGGTCGCCGGGGGCGGGCACCTGGTGGAAGTCGCCCGCGCCGAAGGTCTGATGTGGGCCGATCCACGCGATCCCGACGCACTCGAGTCGGCCATCCGCACGGCCGACGGCCTGCGCTGGGTGCAGCTGCCGTTCGCCGGTGTCGAGCCGTTCGTGCACCTGGTCGATCACGACATCACCTGGACCTGCGGCAAGGGGGTGTATGCCGAGCCGGTCGCCGAGATGGCGATGACCCTGGCTTTGGCCGGCCTACGCGGTCTGGGCCACTACGCCCGCCGAACGGCGTGGTCGAGTCAACAGGGAGCCAATCTGCTCGGGGCGCGGGTGACGATTCTCGGCGGGGGAGGCATCACCGAATCGCTGCTGCGTCTGCTCAAGCCGTTCGGTTGCCATGTCACCGTGGTGCGCAATCGGTTGCAGGAGATGGACGGCGCCGACGAGGTGCTCGAGGCCGACCAATACGTCGACGCGTTGCCGGGAGCCGATCTCGTGGTGCTGGCGCTGCCGCTGACCCCCGAGACCGAGGGGATCATCTCGCGTAACGAGTTGGCAATGATGGAACGCCACGCCTGGTTGATCAACGTGGCCCGCGGCAAGCACATCGTCACCGATGACCTGGTCGCCGCGCTGGCCGAAGGGCTGATCGCCGGTGCCGGTCTCGACGTCACCGACCCGGAACCGCTGCCGGCGGGTCATCCTCTGTGGCAGATGGAGAACTGCCTGATTACGCCGCATGTGGCATCGACCGACGCGATGGGTGACCCACTCCTGGCCGAGCGGATCACGACCAATGTGCAGCGGTTCTCGCGCGGCGAGACCCTGGTCGGACTGATCGATCCCGACATGGGTTACTGACCCGTGCCGGCGAGTCCGAGCGGCCTGGCCGGGCCCGATGCGGCGACGATCGCCGGGTTGCTCGCCGACGACGACCGGCGGTTCGTCTTTGCCGCGATGGTGCTCGGCGCGGCGACGCTCGACGATGTGGTGACCACCACGGGTCTGGCCGGCCCGGCGGCAGCCAAGGCGCTCGGCCGCCTGGTCGATGCCGGTCTCGTGATCAAGGGGAGCGAAGGCGGCCTGCATATCCTGGCCGCCGCCTTCCAGGCTGCGGCACGATCGGCCCGTAGCCGCCCGGCTGAATCGGGCGATGACTACCCGGGGCTCGGCGTCGAAGCCGCCAAGGTGATGCGCACGTTCGTGGCCGATGGTCGGATCACCCAGATCCCTACGGCACAGGGCAAGCGCCTGGTGCTCCTCGACTGGTTGGCCCAGGACTTCGAACCCGGCCGGCGGTACAGCGAGGCGATGGTCAACCTCATCCTCGGTCAGCATCATCCCGACACCGCGGCCTGGCGAAGGTATCTGGTTGACCACGGATTTCTCGACCGCGCCGACGGCGAGTACTGGCGATCCGGTGGTTCGGTCGCCCCTCCGGCGTCGTAGCCTGGCGGTATCGCCACGCACTACGAGATCCTGGGCGTCGAGCCGACGGCGGATCATGATGTGATCCGTGCGGCGTTCCGCCAACTGGCCCGCACGCACCATCCCGATGCCGCCGGTGATGCCGGTGCCGCCTCGATGGCCCGTCTCAACGAGGCGTGGAGGGTCCTGGCCGACCCGGCCCGGCGGGCCACGTACGATGCGTCGCTGCGAACGAGGGCGACGACATCCGCCGGGGCTTCGACCGGGGCGGCCGGCGGAGCGACGCGGCTCGACGAGGAGTTGTATCCGGTGGCCCCCCGCCCGGTCGACTACCGCAGCGGACGATTCCCCGTCGCCGGAGTGGTCACTGCGTTCGTCGCTGTGGTCGCCTTCATCCTGATCTTCGGTTCGCGCAGCAAGGGCAGCGAGACACCATCGGCGGACTGGAAGATCGAGGTCGGTTCCTGCGTGGCGATCCGGCCGAATCTCGACGCGGTCGAGGTCGACTGCCAGGCTCCTCACGACGGAGTGGTTCGACTGTTGGTGCCGTTCGACACCTCGTGCCCGATCGACACCGAAACCCACCGTGACCAGCAAGGTCTCGGCAATGTCTGTGTTGACCGCGTTGGTGCCTGACGGCGATCCGATCACCGCCTAACGTGTCGACATGAGTTCCGTGCCGCCACCCCCGTCCTTCCCGATGCCATCATCGGAACCGCCGTCCGGGGCGGGCCCGAACCCGATGCCGACCGGTTTCCCAACGCCTCCGCCTCCGCCGCCCAATCAGCCACCGATCTACACCCCGGGCCCGGTGAACCCACCGCCGCCGCCGGGCGCAGGTGGTCCATGGGGTGCGACACCGATGCCTGACGGCCCGTCGGCGCCGATCGGCAAAGCCGGCGGAGCGGTCGCTTCGCTGGTGCTCGGCATCGTCGGTCTTGTGCTCTGCCCGATCCTCGTACTGTCGATCCTGGCGATCGTCTTCGGTGTCAAGGCACGCCGGAGGATCAAGGCGAGCGGTGGTCAACTCGGTGGCAGCGGTCAGGCCACTGCCGGTCTGGTCCTGGGCATCATCGGACTGGTGGTCGGTGCCGGTTTCATCGCGATCGCAGTTTTCGCCGATTCGACATCGCTGTCGGCCAAGCAGGCCGGCGATTGTGTGGAGGTGCCCAAGAGCGGCGGTCTGATCTTCTCGATCAAGGGCCAGGACTGCGCCAAGCCCCACGAAGGTGAGATCATCGGTGTCGGCAAGCTCGACGGCGCCGGCAAGGATCCCTACCCCGACGAGGCCGATGTGCAGCAGATGGTCGGCGAGAAGTGCGCGGCACTGTTCGAGACGTACGTCGGCGAGCCACTGCTCGGAAGCGATCTGGCCGTCTTCCCGATCTATCCGTCGAAGTCATCGTGGAACGGCGGTGACGGCGGGTTCATCTGCATCGCCACGGATCCGACGGGCGATCTCACCGACACGGTCAAGGCCTGATCGCGCGCGTCGATCCAACCGGAGCCGCGGTTCAAACGCCGACGTCGTGGGCGCAGTTGGCCGCGCTGGTGCTAGAGTTGGCGGGCCGCTGGGGCGATTAGCTCAGTCGGCTAGAGCGCTACGTTCACACCGTAGAGGTCAACAGTTCGAGCCTGTTATCGCCCACCCGGAAACACCCTGGTCACAGGATGAGAGGCCCCGCCCCGGCGGGGCCTCTGGCTTTCTCAGGTGCACGCCCAGTTGGGCAGGCGCATTCGGGCGGACTCACCAGGAGTTGCCGGTCGAATACGCCAAATCGCGGCAAACCGAACGGATAGTGTCGCTTACGCGGCGAGCTGCCGGCCGGCGGCGAGGTTCGGCGGTGCGTCGCTTTCTTGCGCCGGTGGGTGGCAGAACCGAACCGACAAGCCGTCGGACGAAACCCCACGAACTGGAGGTTCCGCCCGACGGTAGGACGAGAAACCGGTCGGCTCAGTCCTGCAGCTTGAGCTGACCCCGGATTGCCCCGCCCGGATACTCGGCATTGTGGACGTTGACGTAGAAGCCCTTCGGATTGGCGAGGATCTCGGCCACGGTCGCGAGAAAAGCACCGTCGGCACCGACCACGAACTTTCCGGGCTCACCCTCGGTGAGACAATCGGCGGCATTTCCGTCGCCAGGAGCCGCCAGATTGGCGACGACGGGGCCATTCGTCCCCTTGGCTCCCTTGTGGATGTGGGCGGCCGTTGCCGGCGCGATGTCGTCGACGGTGACGAGGTAGCAGAGGGTCATCGGGTCTCCGTCAATTCCGAAAACGTAGTTCTCCCCCTCGCCGTCGGGGTCACCGACGTTGGCCTTCGAGGGAGGATTGGCAACCTCGTTCTTTCCTTTCAAACTCGACTCGAGCAGGGTATTCGCATGCCCGGCGAAGGCGAACGTGGCGACGCCAGCGATGACGACTGTCGCGGTACCTGTGGCAACAAGGGCCTGAAGCTTCGTTCTATGCATGAGGAATCCTTCGGGTGCTGCGGCGCCCAATGCCCCGCTTGGCATCTATTCGGCGCTCAGGGCTGTTTGGATTCCGAGTCCGTCAACCAGGAGATTGTCCTCTCACAATCGGTTCACTGCCGACGTCGGGGCGGCTCGACCTCACGGGCCATCGAGCCATCGGGTACACGTCCGGGGCGGTGCCGCTGACGGTCACCTTCTCCCTGGGATCGCGCCGGCGGATCGACAACCTGGGTTGACCGATACCGGCCGCGATGACACGGGGGACCAGTCGGGGATCTAATTTGCCAGGGCATGTCCCGTCGTTGTGAGCGTCCCGGGTGCCGGGAGATCGCCGCGGTGGCGTACGGGTTCGATTCTGCGCAATCGGTCGTGTGGTTGGAGGCGGTCGACCCTGATCGCATCGACGAGGTGCGGGGCGGGATGGTGTGTCGGCGCCATGGCGACTCGATGTCGGCCCCGCGTGGCTGGTCGCTCGACGACCGCCGGGAGACCCGGCCGACGCTGTTCGGCCCGCCGGACATGTCGCCCGGGAGCAGCATTCCGGCCACGCCCGATACGCGCCGCACCGCGCCGCGAACGAAGCGGGCGGCCCGATCGGTCGATCTCACCGGAGAACTGCCTTTCGATCTAGTCGGCATCGGCGATGTCGGCGAATCGGCTGTCGACGAGGCGCCAGCGATCCGATCCGCCGCGCCGGTCGCCGACAACGTCGCCGAGCCACCTCACATGCCCGGTGCTCAGGCGGTCCTCGATCCCGATGAGACCAAGGCGATTCCATGGTCGCCACACTTCGACCAGACCGACGATCTGGGCGGCCTATTGCGCGCCGAGAGTCCGCTGCTGGCGCGCGCCTTCGGCCGCCGACCCGTCCGGGAGCGGAGGGTCGGCGGCCAGCGGGACGAGCGCCCGTAGGCCCTCAGCAGTTCTCGACAATCCAGTCCGGCAGGTTGCCGAGGTGCTCCGTGGCCTTGGCGAGCCGATTGTTGACCCGCTCGACCACTCGATCGATGCGCTGCACGATGCGCTCGTGACCCGCCGCCTCGGCCTTGCTGCGCCGGTCGGCCAGCTTGGTGAGTGCCGCGTTCAACTTGTCGATGCGGGTCTGCAGTCGCGTCGCCACCTCGTCCTGGTGGGCGCAGACGTATTCTTTCGACGGTCGGTCCGGTCGATCATTGGCGGTGGCGGCGAATGCGGTACCGGCGCCTACCGCACCAAGTGAGCCGATCACGATGAGCCCGCCGGCGATCTGATGACGAAGTTTCATGGAAGTTCCTCCTGCGATGTCGTTGCTGACAACATCCATCGTCCATCGTCGATGTGATCGAAGTATGAGCCGTCAATGATGGTTCGACGAGTCCGATCTTTCGCGTATCAGATCTTTGGCCGCTCCCTCTATGAGCTGTGCGGCTCTGTGCAACCTGCCAACAATCGCCCCCTAATCCGGAGTCCGTCTGGGTGCCGTACGATCCGCAGGCGATGGCATCTACCGGACAGCTCAATCCCGACGCACGTGGCTACGACGCAGCCTGCGACGCGTTTGCCGCCGGATCTTGGGCCGAGTCCCTGCAGTTGGCGGCCCAGGTCCTGGCGACCGACCCCTACCATGCCGGTGCATTCGAGTTGCTCACGGCTGCCCGGCAACGCATCGACCTCGGTGCCGGCGAGCGCGGCGAACGGCGGCTGCTGACGGTGGTGATGTGTGATCTCATAGATTCCACTCGGCTGACCCAACGACTCGGCCGAGATGCGTATCAGGAGATGTTGCTGACACTCCATCGCATCTGTGTCGACGCGGTGACACGCTACGAGGGTCGCATCGCCCAATACCGCGGTGACGGCGTGCTTGCCTACTTCTGCTATCCGCAGGCCCACGAGGACGATGCCCGTCGCGGTGTCCTCGCCAGTCTGATGATCACCGAATCGGTCGCCGCAGCCTTGCCCGAATCGGATTTCGCCGTCCGGCTGGGCGTGGCGACCGGACCCGTGCTGATCGGCGTGATGGGTGCGGGGCAGTGGACGACCAGCGACATGATCATCGGTGATGCCCCCAACCTCGCGGCCCGGTTGCAGGAACTCGCTCACCCGAACGAGGTGGTCATCTCCCACGAGACCTACAAACTCGTCAGCGACGTGTTCGTCGTCGACAGCGATCCGCCGGTGTTGGTGAAGTCGTTCGCCGAGCCCCAGTTGATCCACAGGGTCCGCGGCGAACGCCAGGGGTATGAGCCGGTCGATGGTGCGGCATCGCGATTCGTCGGCCGGTCGCATGAGATCGATCGTCTGACGCGGGCGTGGGCGGCGGTGCTCAATGGCGAGCGGCGAACGGTGATGATCTCGGGTCCTGCGGGGATCGGCAAGTCGCGCCTCAGCAGCCAAATGCTCGGACTGGTGATCGCCAGCGGCGGCCGGGTGCTCCAACTCCGCTGCACCACCCTCCTGCAACGGGTGGCCCTGGCACCCGTCACCGATGCGGTGCGCCGGCTCCTCGGTCTCGAGGACCTGGAGCAACCCGCCGACGTCGCAATGGTCAGGGACAAGCTCCTCACCGTCGGCGCCGGGCAACTCCCGGCCGACGATGCGGACTGGATTCTGGCTCGGCTGCTCGGCGTCGACTTCGAGCACGGGCTGCTCCCCGAACAGCTACGCCTGCGGACATTCGGGGTGCTGACGTCGTTGTTCGAGGTCATGGCCAGGACCGAGCCATTGCTCGTCCTGGTCGACGACCTCCACAACGCCGATCCGTCCACCCTGGAGTTTCTGGCTCATGCGGCCGCGCGGGTCGAGGTCGGTTTCTGTCTGATGACGACATCGCGCCCCGCCGGCCCGGTACTTCCCGAGGCCGAAGTGGTTGAGCTGCACCCGCTGGATGACGGGTCGGTCGCCGAGATGATCCGGTCGTTGTTACCCGACGCCGACGCCGCGGAGATCGCCCGGCTCGTCGCTCGGGCCGATGGAATCCCGCTGTATGCCGACCAGCTGGCACGGTGGTCCAACGAAAGTCCGGCGATCGACGAGCTACCCGCGGCCCTCGATGCGGTCTTGACCGCCCGCCTTGACGAGTTGGAACCCGAGACTCGTGAACTCGCCTCGGCGATGGCCGTCATCGGCTCGGACATCGCCGCCGACCTGCTCGCCGAGATCGCCGAAATGCCGTCCGATGTACTCGAACGTCGGATCGCCACGCTGCGGACACGACGGGTGATCGAACTCGACAACGACCGGGTGGGCGAGGCGTACCGGTTCCATCACGTGCTGTTGCGCGAAGCCGCCTACAACCGACTGCCGACGCGCTCGCGCACCGACTATCACGATCGGTGTGCCGACTCGCTGGTCCATCGTTCGGTGGCCGGCCACGGTGTGCCACCGGAGGTCATCGCCACCCACCTGTTGCAGGCCACCCGTCGGGCCGAATCGCTCGACTGGTGGGAGCGAGCCGGTTCCGGCGCGGCGGGCTCGGGCGCCCATGCCGAGGCCGCAGGACACTTCCAGGAGGCGTTGCGCCTGGTGGATTCCCTGGACACCGATGCCCAGCCGCCGCGTGAACTGGCCCTACAGCTGGGATTCGCTCTGAGCGGATCGGCGATCTGGGGATACAGCTCACTCGAACCGATGAGCGCATTCGAACGCGCCGACGAACTCGGGCGGGGGATGGGTGACTCGCCGGCGCTGCTCGGTGCGATGTGGGGCTTGTACTCGTTCTACCTGGTCAGAGGTGAGATCGATCGGGCGATCGGCCTGGCGCGCCGTTCGGAGCGGATCGCCGAGATGACCGGGATGTCGGCCCTCGTCGGCACGGCGGCGTCGATCGCCGCCTACGCCGAATTCTTCCGCGGCGACCCGACCGGGGCGCGGATCGGCCTGGCCCGCGGGGTCGATGCCACCGGCGTCACCGTGTTGCCGCACGATCCGGCGATCGTCAGCCGGGTGCTGCTCGGCGTGTGCGAATGGATGCTGGGGGACGAGGAGTCGGGGGAGAGCCACGTCGTGCGGGCGATCGGCGATGCCGACGCACTCGACGGGCCGGCGGCGGACTTCACCCGCGCCTATGTGCTCTGCTATGCCGCGTGGTACGCGCAGATGCGCGGGGAGCCGGAGCGGGCCGAGCGATACGCGGAGCGCGCCCTGGCGATCGCCTCGACCCACCAGTTCATCACCTGGCAGGGCGCGGCCTGGTTGCATCTGGCGGCGGCGTGGTGCGCGCAGGATCGCACGACGGAAGGCATCGATGTGCTCTCCGGTGCTATCGAGGCCTGGCGCAAGGCGGGCAGCGAACTGATGGTGCCGTACTTCCTCGGCCAACTGGCCCGCGGCATGATGCGCGCCGGGCGCTACGACGAGGCGCTCCGAGTACTCGACGAGGCCCTCGTGCTGGCCGATCTGCACAACGACCACATCTACGACCCCGAGCTCCATCGGATGCGGGCCGAAGTGGCCGACGCGACCGGAGACACCCTCATGGCAGGAGAGGCGCTGGTGCGCGCCGCCACGGTTGCCCGCGCCCACGGGTCCGTCGCCTTCGAACGGCGGACGGTCACCTAGTGCCGTTCCAACGGACCCGTGGCGAGCTGCCGAAGTTCATCAGCCGGCCGGGAGACGCCACGTTCCCCCCGCCGTATGTGATGAGGAATGCGGGAATCGATATCTTCATCGTGAGGGCCGACGAGCAGGTGCTCGATGAGGTCATCGACCGGGAGTTGAATCAGGCGTGGAACGTGTTCGGCACCCGGGGAATCAGGCATCACTTCAAGGCCGAGAGTTCCTATGTCGGGCTCGTACTCACCGCGGCCCGCGAGCTGGGCCAGGCCGACACGGCGCCGTTCGCCGAGCTGGAGTTCACCTCGACCACGGACTACCGGGGGGTGGTCGCTCCGCAGCTCGAGTTCGTCGTGATGGTGCCGATCGTCGATGTCGCCGACGACGGCCACGGGGCTCATCGCTCGTGGTATCTCCCGTTCGTACTCACCGACCTGCCTCCGGCGGTGTCGACCGGCCGTGAGGTCTACGGCTATCCGAAGCAGTGGGCTCGCTTCACCGTCGACGATGTCGAGTTGCGCGACGGAACCTGGGCGTTCGGCGACGAACAGTCGGTCCGCGTGCCATTCGGCAACGGCGCCGATGACGCCATCCGTGAGGTCGTCATCGCCGCCTACGACGTCGATCGCAGGGCCTACATCGATCATCTGACCAGGCCGGCGGACGATCGGTCGCCGGAAACCCAGGCAGCATCGGCCCCGCCCGGGCCGGCAACCACAGGGCCGGGTGCGGCGTCGCTCGCGACTACGAGTTCATCGGGTCGACCAGCTCCGCGGTTCGACTCGATTCCCTGGTGGGCGCGCCTTCGCCGCCGAATCGCCCGGCGAATCTGGCCCGGCATCGACGACGAGCCCTCCGCAGCGGCGGTCGTCGGGTCGGCGGCCGAGCCGGCTCCGCACATGTTGCACGTCAGGCCGGTGGTGACGATCAGGCGCGGCCCGCCGGACGCCGCAGCGGTGGGCGCCGGCCGTGCCGCGACGACATCGACCGTGTCGGACGGATGGACGACGTCGGAGATCGAGGTGGAACTGACGCCCGGACCCCACTATCGCGTCGACACAGTCCGAAGGTCTGTACACGGCGCCCGTGCCGCGGACGACCTCGACGAGGCGCCCGGCGATGACCCGATGCGGCGCGACGAAGTGGCTGCGTCGACGTACTTTCGCGATCGGCTGCTCGAGGACCTCGACTGTGTGTTCCTCCGCCAGTTCCGTGATCCGAATGCCGAGGACGTGGCGTCGTACCAGAGTGTTGTCACATCCAAGTTGATTCCGAAGAACAACAACGTCGACCTCGTGGAGGGTGACCGGTGGAGCGTGAAGTTCCCCGACAGCCTGTTCGTGCCCATCGCCCGGGAGTTGTTCGGCGTGGATGGCCACGATTGCCGCGTGCTTGCCCGGCTGAGTGGATCCAAGGTTGACATTCGGGTTGACAGGGGTCGCACGTGGTGGGAGTTTCCGTGACCTCGCCGGTCGAGACCCACGACGACCGACCGAAGGTCGTGATTCTCGGCGGCGGCATGGCGGGGGTCACCGCCGCGTGCCGGCTGAGCGAGGGTGACTGGCGGGATCGTTTCTCGGGCATCACGATCGTTCAGCAGGGGTGGCGTCTCGGTGGAAAAGGAGCGAGCGGTCGCAATCGCGCCTTCGACAACCAGATCGAGGAGCATGGCCTGCACGTGTGGTTCGGCTACTACGAGAACTCGTTCCGCCTGCTGCAACGATGCCACGCCGAACTCGATTCCATGGTGGAGACCCGGGGCCTCGAACGGTGGTCGACGGCGATGACCGACATCGGCCATGGGTTCCGCCCCGTGTCGGATGTGACGATCATGGAGGACGAGTCGGGGGAGTGGAAGCCGTGGGTCGCGTCGTTCGCCGATGACGATCTCTCACCGTGGGATCGGAACATCGATGCCGAACCGGCCGACTGGACGGTGCCTTGGTTGCTCGGGGAACTGGTCCGGCGGGCCGTTCCGCTGATGCGAACGCTGTCATCGTCGGTCGTGCGCGAGCACACGGCACGCCCGACGATCGATATTGACATAGTGCCCGACGACGATCTGATCGATCGAATCATCGCCCAGTTCGCCCCCATGCTGGACCGGGCCGACGCGGCCTTGACCGGGTTGACGTGGGCGGCCGAAATGGCCGCCCGGTGGGTCGGCGAGCAGATCGAGACCGGTGGTGAACCGATGCTGGGAGCGGTCGACACCATGGTCGGGATTTTGGATCGCTGGCTCGACGCCGCCCGTCACCGTTTCGACGGCCGGCTGGCCGACAACGCCGCGTTGCGCCGACTGTGGTGCGTGACCGACATCGCCTTGACGACCTTGCGAGGTCTGGCGAGCCATCGCGTCGTCGACAGCGATGGACTCGACGCCCTCGACGAGTGGGACTTCCGCGATTGGCTCGATCTCCACGGCGCGCTCGACATCTCGCTCAACTCCTCGGTGGTGCGGTGCCTGGTGTACGACCTGCCGTTCGCCTACGAGGACGGTGACCGCCGCCGCCCGAATGTGGGCGCGGGAACGGCCATCCGCCTGTTGTTCCGCACCTTCTTCACCTATCGCGGGGCTGTCATGTGGAAGATGAACGCCGGCATGGGCGACGTGGTCTTCGCCCCCCTCTGCGAACTCCTGGTCAAGCGCGGCGTCGAAATCGAGTTCTTCCATCAGGTCACCGACATCTGCATGGTCGGGGATGACCGCCACATCCGGATCCGCCGTCAACGTGCCGACGACGCCACCGCGCGCCGTGACGACACGCCGCGCGGCGCCCCCGTGGATGTCGGCAACGATGACAGCCTGGCCTGGCGCGACCGCCTGCTGACCAGGATCGACGTTCCGGGCGACGGTCCGATGCCGGCCGGCACGTTGTGGTGCTGGCCGTCGGCTCCGTTGGAGGATTCTGCCGGCACCGCCGACGAGGAACTCGAGCAGTGGCCGTTCGGCGCGGGGCACGGCACGGTACGGCTGGAACTCGATGCCCACGACATCGTCGTCAACGCGATGCCGATCGGAACGCTGCCGTTCGCCGCCCCGAGCCTGCACGACGAACCCATGTGGGCCGCGGCGGCCGAACACGTCAAGACCGTGGCGACGATGGGCCTGCAGCTGTGGGTGCCGGCGAGGCCGGTCGATCTGGGCTTCGCCGACGACTCGATCGCCTGTGGCTTCAGTGAACCACTCGACACTTACTCGCATATGAGGTGGTTGGGGCCGCAGGAAGGTCGTCCCGTCGACGACGCCGTGTCGGTGGTGTACCTGTGCAGCGTGCTGCCCGACCAGCCGTTGCGCGATTCGTATCAGGCGCCGGTCGACGACCCGGCGGCAGCGCCGCGGGTGTGGATGCAGCCGCAGCGGTTTCCGGTGCTCACCGACGACTCAAGTGGGGGTGGCGGGACGAGCTTGACGACCGACGTGGCCAGGTGGCGGCTGGCCTTGCAGGCGACGGCGACCAGGTTCGAGCAACGGTTCCTCATCGATCGGGCGCCCCGAATCTGGCCGGCCGCCGAGACGAACGGCCACCTCGTGGCATTCGCCGACGCGGCCGTCGACCAAACGGGCCGGCGTCGGTATATGCGGCTCAACATCGATCCCTCGGAGCGGTACGTGCTGTCGGTGGCGGGATCGTCGCGTTACCGCATCGACCCGGCGAATACCGGGGTGCGCAACCTGTATGCGGCCGGCGACTGGACGAAGTGCGTCCTCAACATCGGCTGTATCGAGTCGGCCACGATCTCGGGACTCCTCGCCGCCGATGCGATTCTCGCAGCGACCGACACCGAACGTCGGCAACGAAACCCGACGGGATCGGCGTCCTCGCCGCGGCCGGGCCACCCCGATCCGATCATCGGATTCCCCAACCCCACGGTCACCGTGTAGACGAGGAGACGACAACATGGAACCACCACCGGTGTCCGGCGCGCAGCCCGGTGCCGAATCGGAAACCGCCCGCGCCCGATTGATGCGACAGGCGCTCGATGCGGCCTACAACGTGCTCGATCGGGGGACGGAGGATCTGAATCAGTACCTCGGAGGCCTCGGCATGGCGAAGGACGTGGCGGAGCGGCTTGATCGTGGGCCGGGAAACGAGGTGCGGCACTTCGCCTCGCTGCTGCTCGAGATCGGGGAGACCGCAGCACGCTATGCCAACACGCTGCTCGAGGATCCGGCGACGTGGCCGGCCCGCAAGTCGTTGACGACGGAACTCGGCAAGCTGGCCCGGGAGGTCGGTCAGAGCGCGCTCGATCTCTCGAACAGCACCGTGGGCCACCCTGATCAGGCGAGCGTACGGCGCCCCCCGCGCCTGATCGACTTCCGCCGAACGGCCGCCGAGTCGACGGCGGATGAGGTCGTCCGCGGGGCAGACCGTCTCGCTGGTAGCACGGCCACGCTGGAGTGGCGCCCGATTTGGCTGGCGAATCGGAATCCGGGCGTTTCGTGGAACGTCAGGCTCTGCCCATCCGACGTACTCGGCCCCGATGGCACGCCGATCGGTGCGGCGCTCGTGCCTCCGCCACGCCCTGGCGAGGATGATCCGTGGGTGTTCGAGTTCTCCGGAGCGCGCCAGCGCGTCGACATCGGCCTCGATTGGAGCCTGCTGTCCCAACCGGGTACCTACTCGGCCACCATTCAGGTCGTGCCGCTCGGTGCCGAAGCGCCCATCGAAGTCTCGGTCGTGGTGGTGAGAGTCGTCCGCGAGCCGGCCGATACCGTGCCGGGCCCGCCCACCGGCGGTGGAGAGCCGGTACGGGCGAAGCCGGGAGCGGCCGGTTGAGCGGGACCCGACCCAGCGAGGTCGACGAGGTGGTGATGGTCATGCTGCGACGTGACGGTGCCGTGATACACGAGGCGCTGAGGGCCGCGCTGCCCGATCGGGAACCGCGGCGGTACTTGTACGACCTGATCGCCGAGTACCCGCTCCGATCGTCGAAGTCGATGCGTCCGGTGCTCTGCCTGGCCGCCTGTCGGGCGTTCGGTGGCCGATCGCGTGGGGCGATCGATGTGGCCGTCGCCATCGAACTCCTGCACAACGCCTTTCTCGTCCACGACGACATCGAGGACGGCTCGTACCGCCGGCGGGGGGAGCCGACACTCCACGTCACCCATGGTGTGGCCTTGGCGCTGAATGCCGGCGACGGCCTGGTTGCGCTGGCCTTCGATGTGCTCGCACGGGCGATCGGGACGATGCCGTCGGGTGTCGGACGACAGGTGCTGGCGGAGTTCGCCCACCTGATGCGCAGCACGGTCGAGGGTCAGGCGATGGAGCTCGGCTGGCTGGCCGAGGACCGATTCGATCTGTCCGAGGCCGACTACCTGGCGATGGTCCGCGACAAGACGTGCTGGTATTCGACGACTCATCCACTACGGCTCGGTGCCATCGTCGGGTCGCGCGGTGCCGCCGACCCGGACACGCTCAACGCCTTCGGCTTCTTTCTCGGAGCGGTCTTTCAGATCGACGACGACATTTCCAACCTGATCTCGAACGATGGTGGATACGACAAGGATCTCGGCGGTGACATCATCGAAGGCAAGCGGACCCTGATGTTGACGCATCTGATGCGAACTGCGAACCCCGCTGATCGGGCCGCGGTCGCCGCCTGCGTCGGTGCATCGGGCCGCGGTGGGCGCGACGAACGGGTGGACACCGTGGTGGCCCTGATGCGTGCCTACGGCAGCATCGACTACGGCCAAGTCGTCAAAGATGCCCTGACCGGTGCCGCCGTGGCCGAGTTGGAACGGGTCTTTCCGGGGCGTGGCGACGATCCCGACGTTCGATTCCTGCTGGCCCTGGCCCTGGGACTGGGGCGAGGCACCGGTGTGGGCGCCGATTTGACGGAGGATTCGGCGATACTCGACGAGTGCACCTGACCACAGATCTTGTCGCCCCGTGCTCGGCGGAGGCGTTGTTCGACTGGGTCGACGACCTCGGCCGCTATCCCGAGTGGATGCCTCTCGTCCACCGGGCGACGCCCGACGAGGCCGACGGTGGGGCGTGGCTCGTCGAACTGCGGGCCCGCGTCGGCCCTCTGGCCCGGTCGAAGCGGCTGCGGATGACCAGGACCGTGTTGGAGCGACCGACGTACGTGCGATTCGAGCGGGCGGAACTCGACGAACGTCGCCATGCCCCGTGGACGCTCAGCGCCCGCCTTGTGCCGTTGACGGATTCGTCGACCCGGCTGACGGTCGACCTGCACTACGGGGGCGCGCTGTGGACCGCCGGCCTGCTCGAGCGGGTCCTCGCCGACCAGATCGACGTCGGCAAGCGCAACCTGCTGGCACTCGTCAGCGAGCCCACGCGCTGAGTCGGCCGTCCGCTCGCCGGTCGAGGGTGAGGGGCATCTCGAAGCACTCGCTCAACGACTCGCCACTGAGCACGTCGTCGATCGGACCGGCGCCGATGATCTGCCCGGCGCGCAACAGCAGGACGTGGGTCATCCCCTGGGGAACCTCGTCGACGTGATGGGTGACCAGTACCAGCGGCGGGGCGCCAGGATCGGTGGTCAGCGCGGCGAGTGAGCCGACGAGCCGCTCGCGACCCCCGAGGTCGAGCCGGGCCGACGGCTCGTCGAGCAGCACGACGGCAGGATCGGTCATCAGGGTGCGGGCAAGGAGCACCCGCTGCTGCTCGCCCGACGACAGCGTGCCGAGCGCCCTCTCGGCGTAGGCGGCCACGTCGAACCGGACGAGGCAGTCCCGGGCGCGCTCCCGGTCGGCGTCGTCGTATCGATGCCACCACGGCTCGAGTGCGGCGTACTTCGCCGTCATCACGACATCGAGCACCGAGAGCTCCTGGCGCAGTTGAGCGCCGAGGGCTGCGGAGGCCAGACCGATCCGTCGACGGAGCTGGCGGACATCGGTGGACCCGAGCGTCTCGCCGAGCACCTCGACGGTTCCTGACGACGGATGCAGGTACAGCGAGGCCACGCGGAGCAGGGTCGTCTTTCCCGAGCCGTTGGCTCCGAGGACCAGCCAGCGTTGTTCGGCGGTGACCTGCCAAGTGACATCGTCGAGGACCGCCCGGCCGTCGTGGACGACACGCACCTGGCGGAGTGACAGAACGGGGAGCGGTCGGGTGGACGCCATCGGAAGCGAGACCGTACTTGCCGCCCATGACCGTAACGGAACTGCAACGTCCGATAGCCTTTGCCCCGCCGTGCGGACCACCTCTCCATCCCGCCTGATCACGGCTCTCGCCGTGAGCCTTGCCATGCTGCTCGCCCTGCCTGGCTCAGCCGCGCGCGCTCAGACATCGGATTCGGCTGCGGCCCAGGCGGCCCGCGAAATTCAGGCGGCGCGCGATCGGGCCAACCGGGCAGCACTCGCATGGGAGGAGGCCGAGACGAAGCTCGACGACCTCGGCGTCGAGGAGACCAAGGTGCAGGCCGAGGCCGACGCCCTGCGGGCCAGCGTCGACGCGTTGCGGGCCGGTGTGGAAGATCTCGCACTCGATCGTTTTCTCAACGGCGATGTGGGGGCCGCCAGCCTGTTCATCGGACTCGAAGGCCCCACCCAGAAGATCGAGGCCGACATTCTCAGCCACCTCGCCGTAGACGCGAGCACCACGTCGATCGATCAGTTCGAGGCCGCCCAGAACGATCTGCTCAAGAAGGAGGCGCAGCTCAAGCGGTCCAAGAAGGACACCGAGCAGGCGTCGGCAACGTTGCAGAAGATGCGCGAGAACGCCCTGGCCGAAGTCGAGAAGTTGAAAACGATCGAAGCACAGCGCCTGAAGGACGAGGACGTGAGGCGCGCCCTCGCCGCTCAATTGGCCGAGCAGCGCCGGCGGGAGCAGGAACAGCAGGATCGGCTCGCCAAGGCAGTGGCAGCCCAGGCCGAGGCCGACAAACTGGCCGAGGAGCAACGGCGCAGCGCCGCCGCGGCCCAGAGTCCGGCCCCAGGCGGAAACTCGTCGGGCAGTTCGGGTTCGTCAGGTTCGTCCGGAGGTGGCAGTAGCTCCGGTGGTGGCTCGGGGACCTCTACCGACGACGGCAGCGGGGGCGGCGCCGGGACCACCGGTGGCGGAGGCGACCCCGGCCAGGGTGGGGGTGGCGAGGTGGCCGGCCCATACGTCGATTTCGACATCGTCTGCCCGGTCGCCACCTCGGCCTATGGAGACACGTGGGGTGCGCCCCGATCGGGTGGCCGGCGCCATCAGGGCGTCGACATGTTGGCGCCGACGGGTACGGAGTTGTACGCCGTCGTCGACGGATCGGTCAGCTTCCGCCAGAACAGCCTGGGCGGCAACGCCGTGTGGCTCACCGGAAACAACGGCAACAGCTACTACTACGCCCACCTCAGCGAGTACGTCGGCGACAGTCGAGGGGTCTCGCAAGGCGAGTTGATCGGCTACGTGGGCGATACGGGCAATGCGCGCGGTACTCCCCATCTGCATTTCGAGGTTCACCCTGGGGGCGGAGCGGCGGTCAACCCGACGCCTTCGGTGCGGGCCGCGGGCTGCTGAGCTGGCACGATGCGGGCGATGGCTTCGCCCGACATGATCGCCGCGCTGGCCACGGTGCTGCACGCCACCGAGATCAGCGACGTCACCCGGCTGTCGGGCGGTGCGTCGCGGGACACGTTCCGGTTCCGCGCCGACGGCCGTCCGCTGGTCCTCCAGCGCCAGCGCCCCGGTCCGGCCGCGGATGAGGGTGATGCCGCCGATCGGGATATGGGTGTCGAAGCCGACGTCGTGCGAGCGGCCCGCCGCGCCGGTGTGGCCGTTGCCGAAGTGGTCGGGGCGTCAACCGATCCGGCCATCCTCGGTGCGCCGTTCCTCATCGTCGAAGCGCTCGACGGCGAGACGATCGCCCGCAGGATCCTGCGAGACGATGAGTTTGCCGTCGCTCGGTCCCGGCTGATCGCCCAGTGCGCCGTCAACCTCGCCCGACTCCACGCCGTCGGCCCCGATGATGTCCCCGGCCTCGCTGCCACCGATCAGGTCGGCCGCTACCGCGAGATCCTCGACCAGCTCGGCCAGCCGCATCCTGCCTTCGAACTGGCCTTTCGTTGGCTCGAGACGCATCGACCGTCGTCGGGCATGACGGTTGTGGTGCATGGAGACTTCCGGCTGGGCAATCTGATCGTCGGGGCCGACGGGCTGCGCGCCGTCATCGATTGGGAGCTCGCCCATCTCGGCGACCCGGCCGAGGATCTCGGGTGGTTGTGTGTCAAGGCCTGGCGTTTCGGGTCGAAGCGACCGGTAGCCGGACTCGGCGAGTACGACGAACTGCTCGATGCGTACAAGGCGGCCGGAGGCGTTGGCGTCGACCGCCAGACCCTGCGATGGTGGGAGGTGATGGGCACGTTGAAGTGGGGGATCATGTGCATCATGCAGACGAGCGCTCACCTCACGGGCATGGCCCGGTCCCATGAGCTCGCCGCCATCGGGCGGCGCGTCTGTGAGAACGAACACGACCTGTTCCTCGCCCTCGACGGGGCGTGGTGACGGTGGCAGCCGATCCGCCTCACGACGTGCCCGGCGCGGCGCAACTGGTCGAATCGGTTCGCGAATGGCTCGAACGCGACGTGCTCACACAGACATCCGGGCGGCTGCAATTCCACGCCCGCGTGGCAGTCAACTGTCTGGCGATGGTCGAGCGCGAGATGGATCTCGGCCCCGAGCAGGCCGAGGCCCATGGGCGTCGGTTGGCTGTGCTGGGGATGGCCGACGACATCGACCTCGCCGCAGCGATTCGTCGCGGCGACCTCGACGGTCGCGCCGAAGAGGTTCGCCGATTGGTGTGGGCATCGGTTCGCGACAAGCTCGCCGTCGCCAATCCGCGCTATCTCGACTCGTAGCCGATCACGGGACGGATGGGGCGTCGTCCGCGACGAAGGCGATGGCGTCGGCGCGGGAACGGTCGCGCCGGGGCGACAGGGTCACCGGTTGCCCGGCGGCAAGCTGCCCACAGGCGGCATCGATGTCTGTGCCCCGATTCTGGCGGACGGTGGCGTTGACCCGCAGATCGGTGAGCCAGGTCTGAAAACGTCGCACGCGGTTGAGCGGCGAGCCGACGGTCGGCCAGCCGGGCGTCGGGTTGAGCGGAATCAGGTTGACGTGGGCGCCGATCGGCAGTCGGTGGCATAGCTCGGCCAGTTCCTCGGCGTCGGACAGGCGGTCGTTGACCCCGTCGATCATCGCCCATTCGAAGCTCAGCCGCCGCCCCTTGGCCAGCAGGTAGTCGCGGCACGCGTCGATCAGGACGTCGATCGGGTAGCGGCGGTTGATCGGCACGAGTTCATTGCGCAGCGTGTCGTTGGCGGCATGCAGCGAGACGGCGAGATTGACGGGAAGGGGACGTTCGGCCAGCCGGCGGATGCCCGGCACCAGCCCGACCGTCGAGATGGTCAGATGGCGCGCCGACAGCCCGATTCCGCTGTGCAGGCGCTCGACCGCACCCCACACGGGCCCCTCGTTGGCCAGTGGCTCGCCCATTCCCATGAACACCACGTTGCTCACGCGACGCCCGACGTGGCGGGCCCGGCGTGACGCCTGCACGACCTGCTCGACGATTTCACCCGTCGTCAAATGCCGGGTGAACCCGGCCTGGCCGGTGGCGCAGAAACCACAACCCATGGCGCAACCGGCCTGCGTCGATACGCAGACCGTCGCCCGATCCGGATAGAGCATCAGAACGGTCTCGATCGAGGCGCCGCCATCGAGGTGCCAGAGCAGCTTGACGGTATCGCCATCGTCACTGATCTGCTCTGCTCCCAGGGTGAGCGCCTCGGGAAGATCGCGATCGAGTCGGTCGCGCAGTGCCTTGGGGAGTGTGGTGATCTCGGCCGGGGTGATCAACTGCTCGTACAGCCCGGTCCACACCTGATCGACGCGGTAGCGAGCCTCGCCCGTCAACAGGGTCGACAGCTCGCGGCGATCGAGGTCGTAGCGCGTGATCGGGGAGTTCATCGGGTGAAACCATCGGCCAGCGTGGCGTACATGGCGATCCGGCGCCGCAGGACATCGAGACTGTCGATCCAGAAGGCGTCGTCGGTGACGTCGAATCCGAACGCACTGGCGAGTTCCTCGGCGGTGTCCATCCCCGCTCGCGACAGCATCGTGTCGTAGCCGGCGCGGAATCGCTCCGGGTCGTCGTGATAGCGGGCGAACAGGCCGAGGCCGAACAGCAAGCCGTACGTGTAGGGCCAGTTGTAGAAATGGGCGCCGTAATAGTGCGGCTTCTGCACCCACATATACGGCATCGCCGTCGATTGATCGAGCCCATCGCCGTACGCTTCGGCCTGTGCCGCGAGCATCCTCTCGTTCAGCTCGGTCACCCCCAGGGTGCGCTGTCGACGGCGTTCGAACACCTCGGATTCGAACAGGAACCGCGAGCGGATGTCGACCACGATCATCGTCGACGCCTGCAGGTTGGCGTTCAGCAGACCCAGGCGGTCCACACCCTGCAGCGTGGCCAGACCGGCTTCGAGAGCCAGGGTCTCGCAGAAGATGCTCGCCGTCTCGGCCAGCGCCATCGGCAGGCTGCGCTGCAGCGGCGTGCGCTGGGCCAGCTGCACGTTGTGGTAGGCGTGGCCGAGTTCGTGAGCGGTGACTGCGGCCGAATCGAGGCTGCCCGACCAGTTGAGCAGGACCAGTGAGCGATCACCGCTGACATCCATGCAGAACGCCCCGCCGACCTTGCCCGGACGTGGTGCAGCGTCGATCCATCGGTCGTCGATCGCCCGGTCGAGGAGGCCCGACAGCTGTGGGCTGTAGGTGGCGAACGCCGAGCGAACGGAGGCGAGGCCCTCGTCCCACGAGATCGCCCGGTCGGCTCCCGGCACCGGTGCGAACAGGTCCCACCACGACAGCGCACCGTCGTGGCCGAGCAGGCGGGCCTTGGTCCGCATCCAGCCGCGGAAGTCGTCGAGCGACGCGAGTACGGCGCGCTGCATGGCATCGAACGTCGGGCGGCTCACGGAGTTGGCGAACAGCGACGCATCGACCGGTGACGGCCAGTGTCGCCGCCGATTGACGGCGATCGCCTCGCCCTTGATCGCGTTCATCGCCGCCGCGGTGACCATGGCGATCTGCGGCCAGGCGGCCATCTCCGCGTCGTAGGCGGCGCGTCGAACGCCCTGGTCGGCGTCGGACGCCAACCCGCGCACCGCGGCCATGCCCATCCGCTCGACATGTCCATCCGGGAATTGCACGTCGGCCTCGAGCTGCGAGGTGACGTCGCCGTGCAACCGTTCCCACGAACCCGAACCGGTGACGCCGAGTTCGGCGTAGAGGCCCTCCTCGTGCTCGGACATCTGGTGTTCGGCCCGCTCGGCGAGTCGCTGCAGCGGACCGACATGGTCGAGCGCCGCCTCGCTGACGCCGGCGAGGTCGGCGGCACCGCGGGCGGCCACCCACTCGGCCAGGCGGGCTCGCAGCGGTTTGATCCGGGCCTCGGTCTGCGAGAGCCGCCCGAGGGCGGCTTGGGCGGATTCGTCGGTCGAGTCGGTGGTCACCGTGGCGTAGACGAACGCGCCGAGCACGGCGAGTTGCTGCAGTGCCCCGTTGAGGGCATGCAGTCCGGCCTCGATGGCCGGTGCGTCGTGCTCGTCGGCGGCCCGAGCCGGTACCGCCCGGATGTCGAACTCGTCGAAGAGCACTGTGGCCCGGCCGATCTCGGCCTCGACGCGCTCCATCGCCGTAGCGAACTCGCGACTGGTCAGCGAGGGAAACAGGTCGCTGACGTCCCAGCGGGGGAGCGTGTCAGTCATGGCCGGGTACGTCTCCTACGTAGGCGCGGTCGGTGCGATGGATGGTGAACCCGATCGAGTGGTAGAGGCCGACCGCTGCCGCGTTGTCGGCGTCGACGTAGAGCATGCCGACGTCAATACCGGCCCGGGTGGGAGTCGGTCGGGCCAGATGATCGAGCCCGGCGAGGGTCAGGGCACGCCCGAGTCCGAGGCCGTGGAAATCGGGGTCGACGGCGATGACGTAGATCTCCCCGAGGACCGGATCATGGTCGGCGTGCACCTTGGTCCAACAGAACCCGGCCAGCCGGCCGTCGCGCTCGTGGAGCAGGAAACCGGTCGGATCGAACCAGTCCTCGTCCTCACGCGACAGGATCGTCGCCGGCGTCCAGCCGCCCTGTTCGGGGTGCCACTGGAATGCCCGATTGTTGACCGCCAGCCAGGCCGCCTCGTCGTGCCCCGGTTTGAATTCCCTCGTGACCAGGTCGAACGGCTGGTCGATCGGCAGTGGGACGCGCATCTGATGGAGTCTGCGTCCGGCCGACAACCCCACCGCGGCAGCCACGGCATCGTGGGCCGCGGTCGGCTCGAACACCCACCAATGGACGTGACCGCCACCTTCGACGGCGACCTCTCCGAGCGCAGCATCGAGCATCTCGGGACCGATCGTCGCCATCTCGTAGCGATGATGGGGGTCGACGACCAACTCGATGGCGAAGGAGTCGTTGCCCTGGGAGATCTGGGCGTAGGCGACCGGGTGGGAATGACCCGGCTCCCAGGCGCTGAGCCCGACGAACCCCTGTCGACCGCCCTGGGCGAGGTCGAGCCACAGATGATCCGACAGTGGGCGGTGTCCATCGGCCCGTTCGGCTGCCCGCAGGAGGCCGTTCACCTCGGCCACATCGTGCGGGGCGAACTGCCGCTTGATGTCGAGACAACGCACGCCGTCAGGCTACTGGGCGAGGGCCGTGCTCCCGGTCGCCGTGGGGATGGTCGTCCCTGGGAAGGACGGTCGCTCGGGGAGGCAGTCGGTAGCGTGCACCGCATGGGCACTCCTCGAACTCCCAAGGGTCGCGCTCGCCAGGTCGCCGCACGCCTGATCGAGGCATACCCCGAGGCGATCTGCGAACTCGACCACGCCAACCCGTTCCAACTGCTCTGCGCGACCGTGCTCTCGGCGCAGACCACCGACGCCCGGGTCAACATGGTGACGCCGGTGTTGTTCGCCCGCTATCCGACGGCCGCCGATCTCGCCGGTGCCGAGCCGGGTGAGTTGGAGCAGATCATTCGGTCCACCGGGTTCTACCAGGCCAAGGCGCGCAATCTGACAGCACTGGCCCTCCGTCTCGTCGAGGTGTACGCCGGCGAGGTGCCCACCGCGCTCGACGATCTCGTCACACTTGCCGGGGTCGGCCGCAAGACGGCGAACGTGGTGCGCAGCGTCGCCTTCGGCCTGCCGGGTCTACCGGTCGACACCCACGTCGGTCGTCTGGCCCGACGGCTGGGCCTGACGACCGATGAGGATCCGGTGAAGATCGAGATGGAACTCAATGGTTTCATTCCGGCCGCCCAACGGGGAGGATTCAGTCTCCGACTCATTCTTCACGGGCGTCGCGTATGCGACGCACGCAAGCCGAAATGTGGCGAATGCTCGCTGTCCGACATGTGTCCTTCGTCACAAGTACCCCGTCTGACCAGGGCATCGGCAGATCTGGGTCATACTACCCATTGGTAACCACCGAGGGTGGTGCTTGCAATTCGCAGACGGCGGTGTATGATTGGGTTACCAACCAGGTTCCCGCCACCTGGTTTGCGGGTGACGTCGGGATCCGCCGCCTGACGTCACATGAGCGACGGCCCCGCAAGGGGCCGTCGCCGCTTTTTCCCCTTGTTTAGCAGCGGGCTGCGGCTTCCGGTGATTCACCGTGAGAGACGCGTTGCCCGGTCCAAGTGTCGACGGGCAGCCAGTAGCGAGCGCTCTGCTTCATGAAGTACGACCTGCAGCTCCTCTGTATCACCACCCGTGAGCGGTTCGGCGAGTGATGCGATCCGGCGCCGGAGCGAGTCAACGGTGTCGACGAGCGAGCTGAGGTCGGCGTACAGCGCAGATGACATCTGGCGAGTCTTGTCGGTCGGCACGGCAGCTGGACAGCCGGTCGCCATCGACGGCAAACGCGGTTCGTCAGCGTCTCGCGCCATGCGTGGCGAGCACAGAGGTTCAGCACCCACCGCTTGAGGCTTCGTATTGCTTGAGTCTCGCCCGGCCCGGCGTCGCTAGCCTCGAAGTCGTGCCCCGCCCAGCCGTCCGCGACGACCTTCGAGCGCTCGAGGGGTACCACTCGCCGCAGATCGACGTGCGCGTTCGGCTGAACACCAACGAATCTCCGTTTCCGCCGCCGGCGGGTTGGCGCGTGGCGTTGCAGAATGAGGCGGCGTCGCTGGCCTGGGAGCGCTATCCCGACCGTTCCGCCACTGCGCTGCGTAGGGCGATCGGCGAGATGCATGGTGTGGGCGCCGAGCAGATCTTCGTCGCCAATGGTTCCAACGAGGTGCTCCAGACCATCCTGCTGACGTTCGCCGGATTCGGTCGCACGGTCGCCACGTTCGAGCCCACATATCAACTCCACGGTCATCTGGCTCGTCTCTCGGGTGCAACCGTCGTCGAGGGCGAGCGGTCGGCCGACTTCTCGCTCGATCTCGCCGAGGTCGACCGGGTGCTCGATGAGGCTCGACCGGCCGTCACATTCCTCTGTTCGCCCAACAACCCAACGGGCCGTGAAGAACCGATCGGGCATCTGCAGCACCTGCTGTCGAGCCCGGCCGGGCTGGTCGTCGTCGACGAGGCCTACGGTCAATTCGCCTCGTGGTCGGCTATCCCGCTGGTTGCCGACGACGTTCCGCTCGTCATCAGCCGCACGTTCTCCAAGACCTGGTCGATGGCTGCGGCCCGCCTCGGCTACCTCGTCGGTCCGGCCTGGTTGGTGGCGGAACTCGACAAGGTCGTGCTGCCGTATCATCTCGACGCCTTCAAACAGCTCGCCGGCCGTCTGGCGGTCGGGTATGTCGCCGAGATGGAGGAGCGGGTCGCCCTGATCATCGCCGAGCGCGAACGGATCAGCGCCGCCTTCCTGGAGTTGCCGGTGCAGTTCTGGCCGAGCGGCGCCAACTATGTGCTGTTCCGTCCGCTCCACCGATCGGGGCGCGACGTCTGGCAAGAGCTCGTCGATCGCTCGGTGCTCGTCCGCGACTGCTCCGGGTGGCCCCGATTGGCCGACTGCCTGCGCGTGACCGTCGGGACGTCAGGCGAGAACGACGAGTTCCTGGCCGCCTTGGCCGAGGTGCTGCGATGACGGGGAACGGTGACGGCGGACGCGTTGCGCGGACGGGAGTGCGGAGTAGGACGACGAAGGAGACATCGATCGAGGTGAGCATCGATCTCGACGGTGCCGGACGCACCGAGATCTCCACCGGCATCCCGTTCTACGATCACATGCTCGACCAGCTCGGACGCCATGGCGGTTTCGACCTGCGGATTCACGCCGTCGGCGATCTGCATATCGATATTCACCACACGGTGGAGGATGTCGCCATCTCCGTCGGCGAGGCGCTGCGCGAGGCGTTGGGCGACAAGGCCGGGGTGCGCCGATTCGCCAGCGGTGCCTTCCCGCTCGACGAGGCTCTCGTCGAGATCGCCCTCGACCTGTCAGGACGGCCGTTCTTCGTCTGGGATGTCGAGTTGCCCGAGTGCATCCCGCTGGGCACGCCGCCGTTCGACCCGTCGCTGGCCGAACACGCTCTGCAGAGCCTGGCCACGGCGGCAGGCATCACCCTCCACGTCACCCTCAAGCGGGGGCGCAACGTCCATCACATCATCGAGGCGGCGTTCAAGGGGGTGGCCCGTTGTCTGCGCGACGCGGTGCGAATCGAGGGCGCCGCGGTCCCATCGACGAAGGGCGTGTTGTGACCGACCGGGCGCGGATCGCCATTGTCGACTACGGGATCGGCAACCTCCGCTCGGCCCACAAGGCACTGGAAAAGGTCGGCGCCGACGCACGGCTGACCGACGACGCCGCCGAGATCGAGCGCGCCGATGCTGTTGTTCTGCCTGGTGTCGGTGCGTTCGGGGCCTGCATGCGGGCGTTGGGCAGCTCGGGGTTGACGGCCGTGGTACTCGACGCGGTGAGGTCGGGCCGCCCGTTCCTGGGCATCTGCGTCGGCACCCAGATGTTGTTCGACGGCAGTGACGAGACGCCTGGCGTCGCCGGACTCGGTGTCCTCCCCGGTGTCGTTCGGTGGCTGCCCGAGGGAGTCAAGCGGCCACAGATGCAGTGGAATCGGCTTCAGATCTCTGCGATCGGCGAGCCGCTGTTCGCCGGGTTCGACGACGAGGCATGGATGTACTTCGTCCACTCGCTGCACGGCGTCCCCGACGACCCGCTCGATGTGATCGCCACCGTCGAGTACGGCGGAGTCGTCAACGCGGCGTTCCGGCGAGGGTCGGTGGTCGCCACCCAGTTCCATCCCGAGAAGTCGGCGCACGACGGGTTGACCCTGCTCAAGAACTTCGTCGACGGCGTGTGTCCCACCCGGCGCGACACCGCCGTGGACGAGACGGTGGACGAGATGGGCCGAGGTGGTCGTGTCCGTTGAACTGTATCCGGCGATCGATCTGCGCTCCGGCCGGGTGGTGCGTCTCACACAGGGCGACTATGGTCGCGAGACGGTCTACGGCGGCGACCCGGTGGCCGTGGCCGTGGCATTCGCCGATGCCGGTGCTCCGTGGGTCCATGTCGTCGATCTCGACGCGGCCCGCAGCGGCGACCCGATCAATCGGCTGATCGTCGCGGCGATCGCCGCAGCCCTGCGCGGGCGGGCGAAGCTGCAGACCGGGGGTGGCGTGCGCAACGAGTCCGATGCAGAGGCGCTTGCTGCAGCCGGAGTGACTCGCGTGGTGATGGGATCGGCTGCGGTGAACGACCCGGACGTCGTGGGCCGGGTGGCGCGGATCATCGACGTGGCCGTGGGACTCGATCATCGTGCCGGCGAGGTGGCGGTCCACGGTTGGACCGAGGGCAGCGGGCAACGGCTCGAGCAGCTGCTCCAGTCGTTCCCCGACGCGACCGCGTTCGTGATCACCGACATCGCCCGCGATGGCATGTTGTCGGGCCCCGATGTCGATGGCCTCGCCGCAGCCGTGTCGGCTACCGACATCCCGGTGATCGCCAGCGGGGGAGTCGCCACGCTCGCCGATCTTGTGGCGCTCGCCTCGATCCCGGGGCTGTCGGGAGCCATTACCGGTCGGGCCGTCTACGAGGGCCGCTTCACCGTCGCCGAGGGGCTCGCTGCTCTGCGGGGCGTGTCATGAGGGTGGCCCGGGTGATTCCGTGCCTCGACGTGACCGACGGTCGGGTGGTCAAGGGCATCAATTTCATCGGACTGCGTGACGCCGGTGATCCCGTGGAACTCGCGGCCCGTTACGACGCCGAGGGGGCCGATGAACTGGTCTTTCTCGATATCACGGCTTCGTCCGACCACCGCGAGACGATGGTCGATGTCGTGCGGCGCACCGCCGATCAGGTGTTCATTCCGCTGACTGTCGGTGGCGGCATCCGGTCGGTCGAGGACGCCCGACGGATGCTTCGCGCCGGTGCCGACAAGGTGAGCGTGAACACGGCAGCGTTCCAACGTCCGGCGTTGATCGACGAGATCGCCGCGGAGTTCGGGGCGCAATGCGTTGTGTGCGCCGTCGACGCCCGCCGACGCGGCGGCGGAGAGGACGGGTGGGAGGTCTTTCTCCACGGCGGCCGGACCCCGACAGGTGCGGATGCGGTGGCATGGGCCGCCGAGGCGGCCCGGCGCGGCGCCGGCGAGATCCTGTTGACATCGATGGATCGCGACGGCACCCGTGACGGCTTCGACATCGCCCTCACCCGCGCCGTGGTCGACGCAGTACCTGTCCCGGTGATCGCCAGCGGCGGTGTTGGAACGCTCGCCCATCTCGCCGACGGCATCACCGAGGCTCGAGCCGACGCGGTGCTGGCCGCGTCGATCTTCCACTTCGGGGAGCACACCATCGCCGAGGCCAAGGCGTTGATGACGGGCCGCGGTATCACCGTACGTCCCGTTCGATAGGTCGGCGAGGCGATCCCGGCCCACACGATCGCAGGTCTGAGCGGCCCGATGCAGCCTCCCGGTGCCACCTGCGGTCGTGAGGCGGTCGGTTTCGATCGGGACCTTGCGCACGGTACCGTGCCCGGAGTGGCCACCTCGTCCGTCGATCAAAAGCTCCCGATCCGCATGCTCAACGACCGCCTACTGGTCAAGATCCCACGTGACGAGGGCGAGCGTCGTTCATCGGGCGGCATTCTGATCCCGGCGACGGCACAGGTGGCCAAGCGGCTGACCTGGGCCGAGGTGGTCGCCCTCGGGCAGAACGTGCGGTCCGCGGAAGTGGGCGACCGGGTCCTGTTCAGTCCCGACGACCGCTACGAGGTCGAGGTACAGGGTGAGGACTACATCATGCTGCGAGAGCGCGACCTGCATGCCGTGGCAGCCAGCCGCGTCGAAGGCTCCACCGGCCTGTATCTGTAGGGGGTCGTCGATGCATTCGAGGGTCGGTCGATGAGGGTGTGTCGATGAGGGTGTGTCGATGACATCGTGGCCGCCGCCCGAGCCATCGTCGGTGCCCAGACGCGGTTCGCCGCCGTCGGTCCGCACGGTAGCGCTCGTCGGTGGCGTCCTCGCCCTCATCGTCGCCGTGTTGCGTATCTGCTATCCACTTGCTCGCCATCGGCGTCCATGCGAGTTGGTCGACCCTCGGTACGGCGCAGTGCGCGACGCCGCGTGCGGAGCCACACAACGTTTTCACAACGTGATCGACCCGTGGTTCGTGATCGTGGGCGCCGGCCTTGGCACTCTCGCCGTAGTCGTTCTGCTGCTCGTGCCCGTGATCTCGCGTCGACTCGACGGGCATTTCTCTGCATCTGATCCGCCGGAACCTACTTCGTAGGAACCGAACCGCGCCGTAGCATGGCTGAATGCCCATAGGCGTCTCGATCGCAGCCACACCCGAAGAACTCGCCTCGGTGAAGTACGACAGCAACGGGCTCGTGCCGGCGATCGCCCAGGATGCGGCCACAGGTGAGGTGCTGATGGTCGCCTGGATGAACGCCGCCACCCTGGCGCTCACCTTCACCGAAGGCCGGATGGTCTACTGGTCGCGCAGCCGCCGTGAAGTGTGGCGCAAAGGCGATACGAGCGGCGACGGCCAGTACGTCCAAGAGGCGTTCTACGACTGCGACGCCGATGTGCTGCTGTTCAAGGTGACCCAGGACGGCAACGGGGCATGCCACACGGGGGCCCGTTCGTGCTTCTTCCGCCGTTTCGGGCAGGGGGCGTGAGCGCCGCAGCAGGTGGGCTCCGCCTTCGGCCGAGCCGCGAGGAATTCCACGCCCTGGCCGCCGCTCATACGGTCGTGCCGGTGTGGGCCGAGGTGCTCGGCGACCTGGAGACGCCGGTCGCCGCATTCGCCAAGCTGGTCGGTGGCGGCGTCGGATTCCTGCTCGAGTCGGTCGAACATGGCGAGCGGTGGAGCCGATATTCCTTCGTCGGCCGCGATCCCAGTGCCACGTTGACGCTGCGCGACGGCACGATCACCGTCGACGGCTCGGTACCGGCCAGCGTGCCGCGCGATCGCGGGATGCTCGCCGCCCTCGAGGCATTGCTCAAGGTGTACCGCGGGCCGGTGATGCCCGATTTGCCCCCGTTGCACGGCGGAGTGATGGGGTTTCTCGGCTACGACGTGATCCGCGAGGTCGAACACCTCCCCGACATGCCCCACGACGACCGGGGAATGCCCGATGCGGTGATGAGCGTGATCGGCTCGCTTGCCGCCTTCGACCACTGGCGCCAGCGGATCTATCTCATCGAGAGCGTGCCGGTGCTCGGGTTGGCCGGCGATCTGCTCGACTCCGCGTACGACAACGCCGCTCGTCGGGTCGAGCAGGCCGTCGCCGATCTGGCGCGGCCACTGCCCTACGCGCCGGTCGAGCCGCCCGACCCCAACGATGCGTTGCCGCCGATGAAGTCGTCGATGCCGTCGGGCATGTATCAGCAGGCCGTCGAGGTGGCGAAGGAACACATCCGGGCCGGTGACGTCTTCCAGGTCGTCCTCTCGCAGCGCTACGACGTTGAGCTCGAAGCCGACCCGTTCGATGTGTATCGCGTATTGCGCCAGGTCAACCCGAGTCCGTATATGTACTTCCTTCGTCATCCCGAGGTGACGATCGTCGTCGGCTCGTCGCCCGAACCGATGGTGCAGCTGCGCGATGGCAAGGTCATATCCCGCCCGATCGCCGGGACGCGACGCCGTGGTCGCAACGACGAGGACGATCGGCGGATGGCGGGGGAGTTGCGGGAGAATCCCAAGGAGGTCGCCGAGCACATCATGCTCGTCGATCTTGCTCGCAACGATGTCGGCCGAGTGGCCCGGTTCGGCACCGTGAAGGCCGATGAGCTGCTCACACTCGAGCGGTACAGCCACGTCATGCACCTCACGTCACAGGTGTCCGGCGACTTGCGCGAAGGTCTCGGCCCGATCGACGTGTTGCGGGCGACACTGCCCGCCGGCACCGTCTCGGGTGCTCCGAAGGTGCGGGCGATGGAGATCATCGATGCCCTCGAGCCGGTCAAACGCGGGCCGTATGCCGGGGTGGTCGGATACGTCGACTTCGCCGGCAATCTCGATACGGCGATCGCCATCCGCACGATGTTCGTCGGGCCGAACATCGCGTCGTTGCAGGCCGGTGCCGGCATCGTCGCCGATTCGATCCCCGACGACGAGGATCTGGAGTGTCGCAACAAGGCCGCCGCGCTACTGGCGGCCATCCCTGCGGCGCGGCGAATGACCGCCAAGCGCACAGAGAAGGGAACCATGGCATGACGATTCGCATTGGGCGCGACACCCTGACCGTCGACGGCCCCGACGCCGCCAAGTACCTGCAGGGACAACTCTCCAACGATGTTGCCGGGCTCCCCGTTGGGGCCTCGTGTTGGAGCTTCCTGTTGGAGCCGAGCGGCAAACTCGGGTTCGTCGTGCGCGTCCGCCGATCGGGCGCCGAAGCGTTCGAGATCGATGCCGAGGCCGGCACGATCGACGCGATCGACGCTCGGCTGCGACGTTTCCTGATCCGAACAAAGGCCACGCTCGTGGTGGGTGAGATCGTTGTCGATATCGACGGCGACGGGACGGGCGACGAGCTGGTCGGGTGGTGGGCCGACGGTGTGCATCGCCTCGCGGACAGCCCGGTGACCGGCGATCACGACCTGTTCGAAGCCCGACGGGTCGCTTCCGGATGGCCGGGACCGGCCGAACTCACCGAAGGTCTGATTCCCGGGGAGACCGGCTTGGTGCCGGTCGCCGCCAGCTTCACCAAGGGTTGCTATACCGGCCAGGAACTGGTCGCCCGCATCGACAGCCGCGGCAACAACGTCCCCAAACTGCTCCATCGGGTGGAGCTCTCCGCTCCTGCCCGAGCGGGCGACGAGATCCTCGTCGATAACGTCGCAGTGGGATCGATCACGAGTGTGGCCGGGCGCCTGGCGCTCGGATACGTTCGCCGGAGCGTCACCGCGCCGGCCGACGCCGACGTGAATGGGGCACCAGCCTCGCTCACGTCCGTGCACTGAGCCGGCTCGACGGGTCGCTCGTCAGTCCCTGCCGACCGGGGTTCCACCCGGAAGCCGCACGATGAACCGGGCACCGCCAAGCGCCGAGTCGTCGGCATGCACGGTTCCACCCATCATCTCAATGAGTTCCCGGGCGATCGTCAGGCCCAGGCCCGAGCCGCTCTCGCGACGCTCGGTCTGATTTCGGGCCACGTAGAGCCGCTCGAACACCCTCGGAAGATCGAGCGGCGGAATGCCGGGGCCGTCGTCGTCGACCACCAGTTCACCGCCGACGCCTGCCGGCCCGGCCGATACGGTCACGGCGACGTGCGACCGGGCGTACTTCAGCGCGTTGTCGAGGAGGTTGGCGACGACTTGGGCTAACCGGTCGTGATCACCTCTGACCCCCACCGGGTGCTCCGCCGACAAGGTCACCCGGAGGCCGGCAGCGATCGCCTCGGGACCGACCGACTCGACCTGCATGCGGGCGAGCGCGGCCAGATCGACCGGGCCGAGTCGGAGATCGAAGGAACGGGCCTGGAGCTTGCCGAGTTCGAGTAGGTCGTTGACCAGCCGTTCGAGTCGATTCGATTCGGAGCCGATGACGGCGGCGGCTCGCTGCGGATCGCCGGTCCCGTCGGCGATCGCCTCGGCATAGCCGCGGATCGATGTCAATGGCGTGCGCAGGTCGTGGGAGACCGACAACAGGAATTGCTGCTCGACGGTGCGTGACCGTTCGAGGTTGGCCGCCATCGTGTTGATGGCATTGGTCAGCTCGCTCAACTCGTCGGCGGCCCCCGGAGCCGGCGGTGGGAGTCGGGCGGAGAGCTCTCCGTCGGCGATTCGCCGGGCCGCGGCGCTGGCCTCGGTTACCGGTCTGGCCAACCGTCGCCCCAGTGCTGCGGCGACGAGCGCGCCCAGAGCGATCGTCAGCACCGCGGCGATCACGAACCACCGCAGCGACGGTCCAAGGCCGGCGTTCGGGCGCCGGGCGGCGATCACAACGATCCGGCTGCGAGCCACACCCAGGCAGCGGGCGACGACCACATGACCGGCCGCTCGAATGCTGCGGACCTCGCCGGGAGCCAGGGTGGTGATGTCGAGCGACGCTTGATCGACGGCGGCGGGAATGTCTCCGGTCACCCGGCCCTGCGGGCCGATGGCCACGACGCCGAAGTCGTCGAGAGTCAGGATCCGGGCCACCAGGCGAGTCGTTCGCAGCCGGCGCCGCAAGAGCTCCTGGTTGTCGAGACCGCGCTCGTCGGTGGCCGGCGGGGCCGCAAGTAGGTCGGTCAGGCGTCCGGCGACATCGTCGACCTGTGCTCGCAGCTCCCGTTCGGTCGTCGCCCGCGCCCGAACGTTGGCCAGCACGATCGTGCCGGCGCCGACGAATGCGAGGGCGGCGACAAGCATGGAGAGGATGGCAAGCGTGATACGCCGAGTCATGACCCCGCCATCCTGACCCATGAATGTGAGCAAATCGTGAGCGCGCCAAAACGGCGGATGGGGTGCCGGGTCTCGGCCCGGCACCCCATCCGCATGTCGCTCCTACTGTCGGCCGGCTGGAGTCCGCTGCACTGCGGGCCGCGGCAGCGGCGATCGCCGACGACCTGGGAGCGCCCGGGATCGCCGAAATCATCGACGGCCGCTGAGCGGAACTCAGCCCAATCGGTACCCGATTCCCCAGACCGTGGCCAATGGCAGATCATCCCCCAGCTTCTTGCGGAGCTGGCGGACATGAACGTCCACGGTGCGATCGTCGCCGTACCAGTCGGCCCCCCATACGCCGTCGAGCAACTGCTGGCGCGACAGGGCGATCCCCTGGTTCCGGGCGAGGAAGGCGATCAGGTCGAATTCCCTGGTGGCCAGGGCGACAACGGCTCCGTGCGCAGTGGCTTCTCGGCGGGTGATGTCGATGATCAGCCCGTCCCCGATCTCGATGAGTGCCGCCGCATCGGTAACCGTCGCCGTCCCTCGGCGCAGAATGGCGCGGACTCGGGCGACGATCTCGCGCGGCGAGAATGGCTTGGTCACGTAGTCGTCCGCGCCGAGCTCCAACCCGAGGATGCGGTCGATCTCGTCGTCGCGAGCAGTGAGGAACATCACCGGAAGCGAGCCCCGGGCGCGGAGCCGGCGGACGACTTCGAACCCGTCGATACCCGGTAGACCGACATCGACGATGGCCAGATGGGTCGCCTGGCGTTCGATCGCCTCCAGGCCCCGCTCGCCCGTGGGGGCGAGGAGTACTCGGTAGCCGGCATCGCGCAGATACAGGTCGAGCAGATCGGCAATGTTCGGCTCGTCCTCGATGACGACGATGGTCTGTTCGCTGGTCACCGATCCATCGTCGCGCCGTGGTGTGGTCGGCGGGCGGCACCGGCGCTACCGTCATGGAGGTTTTCCGGCCGTCCGGGCCGGATCAGGAGTGGAGCGTTCGCCATGTCGCAGGTTGCCGTCATCGCCAAGGTCACGGCCAAGGAAGGGATGCGCGACGAACTCGCGTCGGCTTTCCGGTTCGCCCTGGATCAGGTCGCCGACGAGCCGGGCACCCTGGTGTATGTGCTCCACGCCGACTCCGGCGACGCCAACGTGCTGTGGTTCTACGAGACGTACACCGATCAGGCGAGCCTGCTCGCCCATTCCGGGGCCGATTGGTTCAAGGAACTCGGCCCGCGGGTCGCCCCGTTCATGGCCGGCCGTCCCGAGCTGCATTTCGTCAGCCCGCTCGGCGGCAAGGGTCTGGCGGGCTGAGTTCGATCGTCGTGGCGACATATCTCGATCGCATCCTCGCGCGCCACCGGGAGTTGGCCGCCGACGATCGGCGTTCCCTCGCCGCATTGGTCTCCCAGGCCGAGAACATGCCCGCGACCAGGGGGTTTCGGGCGGCGCTGGCCGGTCGCCAACGGCTTTCGGTGATTGCCGAGATCAAACGGCGATCGCCGTCGAAGGGCGACCTCAACGCCGGGCTCGACCCGGCGACCATGGCAGCCAGCTATCAGCGCGGCGGCGCTTCATGTCTGTCAGTGCTCACCGACGTCGAGTACTTCGGCGGATCGGTCGCCGATCTGCAGGCGGCCAGAGCGGCGTGCGACCTACCCGTGCTGCGCAAGGACTTCACGGTCAGCGCGCACGACGTATGCGATGCCCGTCTGATGGGCGCCGATTGCGTGCTGTTGATCGCCGCCGCCCTCGACCCGGTCGAGCTCGCCGACTTTCACGCGTTGGCGCGCCAGATCGGTCTTGATGTGCTGGTCGAGATCCACGACGAGGCCGAACTCGGTCACGCCCTGGGGGCGGGGGCCGATCTGATCGGGGTCAATCAACGCGACCTCGTCACCTTCCGGGTCGATCACGAGCGTGCGCGGCGGATGGCCGGTGTGATCCCGTCCGGTGCGGTCAAGGTGGCCGAGTCGGGCGTTCGCCACGGCGACGACGCGCGCAGTCTTCGGTCGGCCGGCTACGACGCCGTGCTCGTCGGCGAAACGTTGGTGACCGCCGTCGATGCGGCTGCGGCCATCGCCGAGCTGCGGGCCTGACGGGGCGCCAGACCTGGGCTCTCGGTGCGCTCAGTTCCACGGTTGGGACGGTTCGCGCCGAGACCCCGCTGGGTACACCCGGCCCCAGGTGGGTTCAGACGGCGGCCAGCTCGCGCCGGTCCTTGCGGATCTCCTCGAAGTAGGCCGTGCGCAAGCCCCGTCGGGCGCGGCTGCTGAGTGCAGCCACGGCGTTGGCCGACATGCCCAGCTCGCCGGCCAGTTCGGCGGGACGACGACCGTCGACTTCGACCTCGTGAAGGATGTGCTGCCACCGCAGGGGTAGTTGTTCGAGGGCGCGGTGGAGGGGCTCGGGCTCGAATTCGGCGCTGAACACCTGATCGCGCATCAGATCCACCGACAATCGACGGCAACCCTCGTCGGCGCGGTAGTCCCGGCGGGTCTGGTTGTAGACCAGGTTGCGCACGGCAGCGACGAGATAGGGCCGGAACTGGTCGACCGGGCCGTTGCCGCGCTGGAAGGCGCTGAGGATGTTGGCGAACGCCTCGTCGACGATGTCGTCGCGGTCGAATCGAGGCACACGCAACGCTGCCGCCGCAGCCCGGGCTGCCGGGCGAAACCGCCGGTACAGCTCGGCATAGGCGTCGCGATCGCCATATCTGGCTGCCGTCACGAGTTCCGTCTCGTCCCACAATGCCTGGTTCACGCCGCTGCCATCCTCCGCCCGGAACCGCCGTGGTCCGTGCGGCAATGTTAGAAGCTGTGCTGACGCTGAAAGCGTTCGAGTGTCACGTTCAGCGTGGAACACTCACGATTGAGGCAAACGGATCACCACGAACGGCGTTCGTTTCAGGGCTGATTACCTACTTGGAGCAGAGCTGGGTCACAACGGGGTGTTCCACAGCGCCCACGGACTGCGGTCGCGTGGCCCGGTGAACGGTACGGCCTGCGGTCGACCGCTGCGGGCGGATGCATATGCCGCGCAGGTGATGTCGAGGATCTCGCGGCCGAAGATCGCGTCCATCATCGGCCGCTCACCCTGTCCCATCGTCTCGCTCAACGCCGCAAGCTGGCCGACGTAGCCGTAGTCGGTGACGAACTCCGCCTCCTCGCCCCGGCCTCCCGGGCCAATTGGTATGCGCTCGCCATCGGCCTCCAACAGCGGATGCGGGAAGATCTCGGCGCGGATCACCCCGGTCTCACCGGCCTTCTGCACATCCCAGACCGGACCGGGACCCGCCTGCCAGCTGGCGACCACCCGCCCGCGGCCGCCGTCGGAGAAGGTCAGCTCGACATCGGCGTGCTCGTCGGTGCGGCAATCGGTCCCCATCACCAGTCGAGCCGAGACCTGTGTCACGATGGCCGGACGGGCGAGGAGCACGACCAGCGCCAATGGATGCGCGCCGAGATCGAACAGCGCGCCGCCACCCCACTCGGGGGTGAGGAAGCCGCCCCACTGCGGCTTGGCCTGTAGAGACCGGGCTTCGATGTAGGTCGCCGGTCCAAGATGAGCCGCCTCGGTCAGGAGCCGCTCGATCAGCGGCGCATAGGCGAGGTTCTCGGCGTACAGCAGCCGTCCTGGAGCGACGGCCTCGGCGGCGACGAGGCGGTCGGCGTCCTCGAGGGTGGTGCACAGCGGCTTCTCGATGAGTACGGCCGAGCCGCGGGCGAGGGCGTGGAGGGCGGGCTCGGCGTGGGCGTACGGCGGAGTGGAGACGACGACGATCTGATGGCGACCCTGCGGAATGGCCGCATAATCGACGACCGGCGCCCCGATGCGATCGGCAAGCTGCCGGGCCCGGGCCGGGGTGCGTGAGGCCACAGCGACGACGGGGTGCGACAGAGCCTCGGCGGCCATGGCGTGCACCGTGGCGATCATGCCGGCGCCGTACAGCGCGATATCCGGTCCGTCGTTCGGCGCCCGCTCGTGAGTCATGTCCCGACCGGAACCGGCACACCGAGACGAGGGACTTGCGTCATATCCCGCACCGTAGCCAAGCCGACCTGGATGACCGCGCTCCGCCGGGCTGTCGCCGGTCGATCCCGAGGAGGTCGGAGATGCCCCACTTCCCGGGCCGGGCTGGGTTAGCCTCACAGGCACTGTGCGTCGAATGACCTGGATCTTTCGTGTGGCGTTCGTCGTCGTCACAGCGGGCCTCGGTCTGGCTGCGGTGACGGCGGGTGTGATCCCCCAGGTCGTCGAGATCCTCCACGCCCATTCGCAGGAACCCGTGGTGCTCCCGGGGTTCGAAGACCTGGCCCAGCGCAGCTACGTCTACGACTCCAGCGGACGTGAGATCGCCTACTTCCAACTCGAAAACAGCCAGCCGATCGACATCGAACAGGTCTCGCCCGATGTCGTCGCCGCCTTCCTCGGGGTGGAGGACGAGGGCTTCTTCAACCACAAGGGCGTCAACATCCGCAGCCTGGTGCGGGCGATCCTCGCCAATGTGCAACAGGGTTCCAGCCAGCAGGGTGCGTCGACGATCACCATGCAGGTCGTCAAGCTCGAATTCCTCTCCGGCCTCGAACGCGACGCCCGGTACAAGTTGTTGCAGGCGCGCTACGCCACGATCCTCGAGAAGCAGATGCCCAAGGCGAAGATCCTCGAGCGCTATCTCAACACGATCTACCTGGGTAACAACGCCTACGGCATCGCCGCGGCCGCGGAGATCTACTTTGGCAAGCAGGCCAAGGACCTGACGTTGATCGAGGGGGCGTTTCTTGCCGGCCTCGTGCGCGCACCGTCGGACTACGAGCCGATCGGGCATCCCGAGAACAGCCGGGCCCGGTTTCGCCAGGTGATGGACCGGCTGGCATCGATCAACCTGATCTCCAAGGACGAGGCGGTTCGTGAGGCCAACGCCTTCGTGCTGCCCGAGGCCGTGCAGACGACGCCGGAGCGACCGACATCGAGAACCCATTTCACCGAGGCGGTGAAGGAATACCTGCTCCATCGTTCGACGATTCTGGGCGAGACGGAACAGGAGCGGTTCAACGCATTGTTCCGCGGCGGATTGAAGGTCTATACGACGCAGGACCCGAACATGCAGCAGTTCGCCTACGACGCCAAGATCAACCAGCTCCCGGCCAATGCGGCGGGCATCGAGGCATCGGTCGTCGCCCTCGACTCCAAGACCGGCGCAGTACGGGCGATGGTCGGTGGCCCCGAATTCGTCAAGGGCAAGAACGAGGTGAACCTGGCGTTGCGCCCCCGCCAGACGGGCTCATCGATCAAGCTGTTCATCCTGGCGGCCGCCGTGCAAGCCGGCGCCCTCCCCACCGACATCATCGATGGCACGAGACCGTGCACCCTGCCCGACCCCAACGATCCGCGCAAGCCGTTCGTGATCACCGACGCCGTCAGCAAGGCGCCGGCGACGTTGCAGGAGATGACCTGGTCGTCGATCAACTGCGCGTTCGCCCGTCTGTCGCAGATCGTCGGCCTGCACCGCGTCGTCGACACGGTCTACCGAATGGCCAAGAGCCCGTATCTGACGGGTGATCCGCAGGTCGATGGTCGCAAGATCGAGCCGTTCGCCAGCTTCGCCACCGGCGCCAACGAAATGAGCGCCATGGACATGGCCTCGGGTGCGCAGACCATCGCCAATCGGGGGCTCCATCACGAGCCGTACTACGTCGAGCGCATCCTCAGCCCCCGAGGGCTCGTCTACGAGCATCAGGACGCCGGCACCCAGATCCTCGACCCCGGGGCAGCCGACCAGACGGCAGCCATCCTGAAGGGCGTGCTCACCCGGGGCACGGCCCGCCGCGTCGGAGGGCTGCAGGGCGGCGACCGCCCCTCGGCAGGGAAGACGGGCACGCAGGAGGACAACACCAACGCCTGGTTCGTCGGCTTCACCCCGCAGATCACCACAGCGGTCTGGGTCGGTGATCCGAAGGGCTACACGGCGATGACCTCGAGCGTCGTACCGGAGTTCGGAGCGGCGGGCGTGCCCAAGGTGCAGGGTGGCACATTCCCGGCGCGCATCTGGAAGGCGTTCATGGAGCCCGCCCACTTCGGTGCGCCGGTCGAGGACTGGCCGCCACCCCCACCACCTAATCGCAAGCCCGCCCGCCTTTACCTACCGGGCAACGAGTGCCTCGGCAAGGCTGCTGCCCCGGTCACCCTCGCTCCGGGCGAGGAGCCACCGGTGGTCGATCCGGCCGCGCCGCCGCCCGCGCCCACCGCGCCGGCCTACAAGAAGGTCGATTCGGGCACGACCATCGCTCCCGACAACCTCGACCCGCTTGCTCCCTTGCCGTCGGTTGCGTTGGGCGGTGTGTTGGTGTTCAACTGCGAGACCGGCCCGACGGCTCCGCCGACGACCGCCGCTCCCGTACCCCCGCCTCCCGATGGATGACAGACCGGACCCTGCACGATGACGACCGCTGACCACCTGCTCGGCCTGCAAGAACTCGACTCGGCCATCGACCAGTGCGGCCATCGCCGCACGCGACTGGCCGAGCGCGCCACACTTGCCGCGGCCGACGCACAGGTCAAGGTGCAGCGGACGGCGATCGCCGCAGCCGACAAGGCGGCCGGCGCGGCAACGGTGCGCATCGAGGTCCTCGAACGCGAGAACGCCACGCGCGAAACGAAGAAGAAGCGCCTCGAGGCCCAGCTCAAGACAGTGATCGCCCCGCGTGAGGCCGAGGCGCTGATGCACGAGATCGGGCTGCTCGACGCACAGCGTTCTGCGGCAGACGACGAGGAACTCGAGTGCATGGATGCGCTCGAAGCGGCCGAAGGTGCCCGCGATGCGGCCGATTCCGCCTTGGCCGTCGCCTTGACCGGGCAGGTCGATGCGCAGGCCGCGCTGGCGGCGGCCGAGGCCGCGGTCGATGCCGAGGCGGCCGACCTGCGGGGGCGCCGGGCCGACGTTGCGGCGGCGGCGGGCAAAGAGTTGGTCACTCACTACGAGGAGTTGCGCAAGTCATTCGGCGGGGTTGCCATCTCACGACTGCACGGCACCCGCTGCGGCGCCTGCCACCTCGACCAATCGAGCAAGACGATGGAGGCGATCAAGGCCGCCGCCGACGGGCAACCGTTGGAGTGCGAGCAGTGCGGACGCCTGCTCGTGCGCTGATGCTGCTGTGGTTCGTAGCTACGGCCTGGCTGTCGGTCTGGGCGGTGTTGCGGGATCGCACGTTCGACTATCGATTGCTCGCCGTCGGCGCGATGCTGCCCGACGTGGTCGATGGGCTGAGCGGTGGCGTCTGGATCATGCATTCGATCGTCACCAGCATTGGGCTGCTGGTCGGCGTGATGCTCGTCACGTTCGGTCGCCGACCGATCCGCCGGCGCCTGCTGGCGATTCCGTTCGGGACCTTCCTGCACCTGGTGTTCGACGGAGCGTTCAACAACACCAGGGTCTTCTGGTGGCCGATCGCCCGTCGTTCGATCGCCGCTCGGCCACTACCGTCGTTCGACCGAGGAGCCACCAGCCTGCTCCTCGAGGCCGCCGGCGCCGGCATCCTCATCTGGTGGTGGAAGCGGTTCTCGCTTTCGGTGCCGGCCAACCGCTCGGCATTCCTGCGGACGGGGCATCTCCCGCCCGACGTGTGATCTACTGGCCGGGTGCTCGTCATCGTCCGCCACGGCCGTACCGCAGCGAACGCTGCTGCACTGTTGCAGGGACGGGCCGACCACCCGCTCGACGACCTCGGGCTTCATCAGGCCGCCGCCGTCGCTGGTGAACTGGCCGGTGCCGACCGGGTGATCTCCAGCCCGTTGCTCCGGGCCCGCCAGACAGCCGCGGGCATCGGTGAGGGAATCGAGATCGATCCACGGTGGATCGAACTCGACTACGGCGATCTCGAAGGGGCCCGGATCGCCGACGTGTCGGCCGAGACCTGGACCAGATGGCGAACCGACGAGGACTTCGTTCCCGCCGGAGGCGAATCCCACGCCGATCTCTACCGTCGGGTCGTTGCGAGCTGCGAGGAGCTGCTCCCCGAATCGAAGGATCAGACGATCGTCGTCGTCAGCCACGTCGGGCCGATCAAGGCAGCACTGGCCTGGGTGTTCGGGATGGCGCCGACGTCGGGCTGGCGTTGCCACCTCGACCACGCCTCGATCACACGTATCTCGGCGGGACCACACGGTCCCGTGCTTCGGTCGTTCAACGAGACGGCCCACCTTCGCATCTGAATGTCGGCGCGACGAGGTGAGGGATCGGTCTACGCTGAGTGGTGACGAGAGGAGCAACGATGACGTCACGTGCCCAATCCTCACCCAGGACTCGCCGCACGCGCACGCTCGCGGTGTTGTGCGCGGGAGTGCTCGGTATAGGTCTGCTGACCGCCGGATGCGGCAGTTCATCGAGCGATCCGAGCGCGCCCGGTTCGACCGACGCACCGACGACGACGGTCTACTGACGAGCCGAAACCGGGTGACTCAGCCCTTGCGTCGACGGATCTCGGCGCTGATCGCCGGGAGGACGGCGTGCAGGTCACCGATCACCGCATAGTCGGCCTTCGTCACCATCGGTGCTCCGGCGTCGGTGTTGATGGCCAGCACTCGCTTGGCGGCCATCATGCCCACCCAGTGTTGAATCGCGCCCGAGATCCCGCAGGCGATGTACAGCTCGGGGGCAATCCGCTTGCCCGTCTGGCCGACCTGGTCGGAGTGCGGCCGCCAGCCGTTGTTGGTCACGACCCGCGAGCAGCCGACGGCACCCTGGACGAGTTCGGCCAATTCTTCGAGCCGGGCGAAGCCTTCGGGTGATCCGACGCCGCGACCGCCGGAGACGACGACTGCGGCCGTCGTCAGGGTGATACCCGAGGCGAGCGTGATTCGGTCGGTGACGCGCGTCCGCCCGGCGCTGGGCGACAGCTCCGGCGTGAACGTCTCGATCGGGGCGGTGCCACCAGTCGCCGTGGCCGAAAAGACATGCGCCGCGCCGGAGATCAGCTTGGTCGGTGCATCGAGGGAGGCGTTCTCGACGAGGCTGCCTCCCCAACGCACCCGGGTGACGGGCCAGGCGCCGTCGCTCGGAGTTGCGCTCAGCACGTTGGCGGCGAGCGGCAGATCGAGGATCGCCGCGGCGTGCGCCAGCACTTCGCCGCCGCGCTCGTCGGCCACGGCGACCACCGCGTCGGGAGCGATCCGAGTGGCAAGCTGAGCCAGTGTGTCGCCCCACGACTCGGGGTCGTAGTCGGTGAACGACTCGTGCGTCGCCAGCCACACGCGGGTCGCTCCGTAGTTGCCGAGGGCGGCGACGACGGCGTCATCGACCGAACCGCAGACCAGCGCGTCGACTTCGGTTGCACCGAGATGTTGGGCGAGGCCGATCGCCTGCAATGCGACCTCGGCAAGCTGGCCGCGGTCGTGTTCGATGAGCGCCAGAACTCTCATACCAATCCCAATTCTTCGAGCAGGTCGACGACGGCGGCCGCCGCGTCGGGGCCGTGGCCGAGCACGGTGGTCTGCGTGACCTGCTCGACGGGGGTGTCGAACAGGCCCGTGGTCAGGCCGCCGGGCTCGTATCCGACCGCCACCGACGGGACTTCGGCCTTCTTGGACTTCAAGCGCGCCGGCAGTGTGGGGTAGCGGGGAAGGTTGATGCCTTCGAGGACCCCGACCATCGCCGGGAGCTGCAGCCGGTAGACCTCGTAGCCGCTGCCCGACTCGCGCCGGGCGAGCAGTGCGTCACCGTCGAGTTCGACGCCTTTGATCCCGTTGACGATCGGACGACCTAATGCCCGGGCGACGCGGATGCCGACCTGGAATCCTCCGGAGTCGGCCGATTCGTTGCCCATCAGCACGACGTCGAACGGGCCGTCGGCGGCTTCCAACGATCGGATCGCCGACACCAGGCCGCGGGCCGTCGCCTGCGCGTCCCAATCCCGACCGTCGGTCGGCACGAGCACGGCCCGGTCGGCGCCCACCGACAGGGCGTAACGCAGTTGCTCGTCGGCCTCGCCGGGGCCGAGTGTCAGCACGGTGGTCGATCCGCCGTGCTGCTCGACGAGTCGAACGCCTTCCTCCACGGCGCATTCCTCGTGGGGCGAGGTGGTGAAGCCGAGGTTTTTCGCATCGATGTCGGTTCGGTCGGCAGTGAGCACGATGCGGGCGCCCGGGGCGGGCACCCGCTTCACGCAAGCGAGGATACGAAGGGTCATGCGAGGGCTCTCAGGACTTCAGGCGGGAATCGGCCGGGTCGAAGGCCGGCGTCGAGCCGGCCACGATCACCTCGACGGGATACAACTCGTTCATATACATCACCCGCAGGTCGGTGTTGCCGACCACGGCGTGCGGCGCGGGCAGGTAAGCGAGCAGCAGGTAGTACCCGAGTGACGGCGCGGCTCCGGCCGTGGTGACGATCGAGACCCGATCCTTCGAGTCGACGATGCGGTCGCCGTCGGCGGTGACGATCGGCTCGCCGCCGGTCATGAATCGCTTGATGCCGTCACGCGGCGAGATGTGGTCGAGCACCTTGAGCGTGCACAGCGTCGTCGTGCCGCCGGACTCGCGGGCGGCGAGATAGGGGGCCTTGCCGATGAAGTCGGCCGACTTGACCTTCGGGCGAGCCAGGCCGGCCTCGACCGGGGAGTACTCGCCGTCGAGTTCCGACCCGAACAGCCGGTAGCCCTTCTCGATACGACCGGTGGTGCCGTAGACACCGCCGCCGACCGGCACGATGCCGAACTCGGCTCCGGCCTCGGCGATCGCATCCCACACTGCGGTAGCGGCTTCCATCGGGGCGTAGATCTCCCAGCCGTTCTCGCCGACGTAGGAGATGCGGAACATGCGCACCTTGAGGGAGCCGAACAGCTCCTCACGGTGTGAGCCGTACGGGAACGACGCCTGCGTCATGTCGGAGCCGGTGAGCTTGGTGGCGACAGCCGCGGCATTCGGGCCCCACAGCCCGATCGTCACATATGCCGAGGTCAGGTCGACGAAATTGACCGAGTCGTCGGAGGGCAGGTGATGCTCGAACCAGTACTTGTCGCGCGGGCCGTCGAATGCGCCGGTGATCACCCGGTAGTGGTCGGCGCCGAGGCGCATCATTGTCAGGTCACAGCGGAAGCCGCCGTTGACGTCGAGCAATGGGGTGTAGATGCTGCGGCCGACGGCGACATCGACGTTGTTGACGGCAAGTCCCTGCAGGTAAGCCACCGTGCCCGGGCCGGAGATGTCGAACACGACGAACGGGGCGAGATCGACCATGCCGACGTTGTTGCGCAGCTCGAGGTGCTCGGCGTTGATGATCGGCGACCACCACCGGGCATCCCACTCGTGCGGGCGGGTCTCGACGCCGTACTTCTCGACCAGCGGGGAGTTCGACTCGTACCAGTGCGGCCGTTCCCAGCCGCCGGCCTGGAAGTAGACGGCGCCGAGGGCATCGGTGCGGTGCTTGTACGGGGCGGTGCGGATGTTGCGCTCCGAGGCCCACTGCTCGCGAGGGTGGACGATGCCGTAGGTCTTGTTGAAGTGCTCGGCGCAGCGGGCCCGGACGTGGTGATCGCTACGGGCGTAGTCGTAGAACCGGGCGATGTCGGAGTGATGCGGATCGACCTCGGGCTGGCCGTGGGTCATCCACTCGGCGCACATCCGGGCCGCGCCCGGGCCCTCCTTGATCCAGATCGCCGCGCACGACCACAGATTTTTCACCTCGATGGTCTCGCCGATCAGCGGGAAGCCGTCGGGGGTGAGCGACAGCAGGCCGTTGATGCCGTACTTCATCTCGGCGGTGGAGAGGATGTCGGGCATCAGCTCGAGAGCCTGCTCGAGCTGTGGATCGAAGTCGTCCATCGTCAACGGCAGCTCGGTGGGGGACAGGCGCGACTCCTTGATCGACGGGATGTCGTCGGCCTTCATGAAGATCGGACGGTGGGCGTACGAGCCGACCTCCATCGAG
>JANMJD010000126.1:0-5581 GCA_031371195.1 Actinomycetes bacterium
AGTTCAGGAGACGGTTGATTTTCTGGAGCGTCCCGAAGAGATCGAGGCCAAGGGGGGCTATGTACCCGGTGGCCTGCTGCTGTGGGGCCCGCCCGGTACGGGGAAGACGTTGATGGCCGAGGCCATCGCCGGTGAGACCGGAAAGCCGTATGTATTCGTCGATCCGTCGGCCTTCATCCAGACGTTCATGGGTGTCGCTCCGATGAAGATCAAATGGCTTTATCGCAAGTTGCGCAAGCTGGCGCTGAAGCATGGTGGTGTTGTCGTCTTCTTCGACGAGGCCGATGCTCTGGGAAACCGTGGCGGCCAAGTCACTGGTGAGTTCGATGCGGCGCAGTTCTCGGCTTGGGGGGCGGCGCATCAATGCAATGGTCACGCCTACGTCAGCGAGTCCGCCGTTCAGACGGCGTGGCACGACCACGCCCAGTCGCAGTTGGCCGGCGCATCCGCCGAGCCGACCCCTCGGCGCGGCATCCGCGGCATCATCATGGGTGGCATGGGCGGCGGCATGGGTGGCTCCGGAGCCCTGCAATCGCTCCTCACCGAGATGTCGGGACTCAAAAAGCCGAAGGGTTTCCTGAGTCGTCGGCTCCGGTCCTTCCTCGGAATCAAGCCGAAGCAGCCGCCGAAGTACCGCATTCTGCACGTGATGGCCACCAACCGGCCTGATTCGCTCGACGCGGCCCTGCTGCGTCCGGGGCGGATCGACCGCAAGTACAAGGTCGGTTACCCGCATCGCGAGGGCCGTAAGCGCACGTTCGAGGGCTACTTCTCCAAGATCCGCCACGAGTTGACCCCGGCCCAGATCGAGAAGCTGTCGCTGATCACGCCGTACTACACCGGGGCATCGATCAAGAACATTGTCAACGAATCCGTGATCGTCGCCCTGCGCGACGGTCGCGACCTCGTCACCTGGCCCGACGTGTTGCGGGCCAAACTGCTCAAGACCCATGGCGAGGCCGACGACTGGAAGTACACCGATCTCGAACGGCACCAGGTGGCGATCCACGAGGCCTGTCACGCCGTGGCGATGTACGTGCTGCAGAAGCGCCACACCATCGATGTGGCGACGATCGAGCGACGGGGCGGTGTCGGCGGGTTCGTCGCGCCGATTCCGCTCGAGGAACGGTTCGGCGAGTGGCGTTCCGAGATGGAGATCGACGTGATGACCTACCTCGCCTCGTTGGCCGGCGAACGGTTCTTCTTCGGTGGCGACAACTCCAGCGGCGTCGGTGGCGACCTGCGGGCGTCGACCTCGATCATCATGCAGATGCAGTCGTTCTGGGGCATGGGCGAGACGGTCGGGTCGCGGGCCATCACGATTCCCGAGATGACCGGGGCCAGCTCGCGGCCATCCGACGGTGTCGACCGCTCGTTGCTCGATACCCCTCACGGGGTGCGGATCGAGGTGAAGCTGCAGCAACTGTTGGACCGGGTGTCGACGCTGCTGCAGGAGAATGCGTGGTTCGTGTTCGCCGTCGCCCATGCGCTCGAAGAGCACCTGACGATCACCGGCGAGGACATCGACGCCATCTACCGGGGTATCCGCGGGCCGACGCTCGATGGTCTGATGTATCACACCGATGATTTCAAGATGTCGTACGAGGCCTATCACCTCTCAGCACTCGACGCCCACCAGACGCAGCACCGCAATCTTCGACCCCTACCGGTGGCGTCGGCCGCCGGTCCCGGAGGCATGCGACGCTTCGAATCACCTCGATGACCGCCCCGGTAGCCTGGCCGTCGTGACGAGCGAAGCGAATGCCGATCGACCGAGCGCCAGCGAATCGGGCGGTGACGAAGGTGGGCGACCCGGCCTGCCAACAGCCGAGCCCGGCCTGCCAACAGCCGAGCCCCGCCTGCCAACAGCCGAGCCCCGCCTGCCAACAGTCGAGTCCGGTCCTGTGAGCCCGGCCATCGGATGGGGGGTGCTCCACCTGTTCTGCAAGCCGACCCCGGCGCTCGACCCCGAGGCGGTCATCGCCGCGGTCAAGGCGGCCCGAGACGGCGAACATCAGGTGGTCACGGCCTCGATGCTCGGTCACAAGGCCGACATGGCGTTCCTGGTCATCGGCCCCGATTTCACCGTCCTGCGCCGTCTGCAGACCGCCCTGCAGGTCGCCGGACTCCAGGTAGTCGATTCGTATGTGTCGCTGACCGAGGTCTCGGAGTACGCCAAGTCGATGCCGGCCGAGATGCAATCGCCCCGCCTGTACCCGCAACTTCCGCCCGAGGGCAAGCGGGCATTCTGCTTTTACCCGATGTCGAAGAAACGCGACGGCCACGAGGCCAACTGGTTCACGTTGCCGTACGACGAGCGCAGCGAGCTGATGCACGAGCACGGCAAGAGTGGTCGTACCTTCGCCGGGCGGATCACCCAGTTGGTCACGGCCTCGACCGGTCTCGACGACTTCGAGTGGGGAGTGACCTTGTTCGGCGTCCATCCCGACGACCTGAAGGACGTGGTCTACACGATGCGCTTCGATCGGGCCTCGGCGCTGTATGGCGAGTTCGGAATGTTCTACGTCGGGTACGTCGCCGACGTCGAGGAACTCGTCGCCCGCTGACCGACCTCGTCGGCCGATCGATCGGGCCCGCTGATCGATCGGGCCGGCTGATCGATCGGGCCCGGCTGATCCATAGGGCCCGGTGACCGATCGGGTCCGCTACGGGTTGATCGGAATCTGGCCGACGGTGATGTCGCGGCCCATGTCGTCGAAGGCGAACTCCTCGAACATCGCCGAGGTGACCTCGCCGTTCCCGTCGAGTTCGAGGCGTCCGCTGACGCCGTCGAAGTCGACGTTGAAACCGGGCACCAGCTTGGCGGAGCAGGTGGCGAAGTCGTAGCAGCGGGCGCCCTGACTGCTGTTCTCCACCATCGCGGCAACGAGTTTGGCCGGGTCGTCGGCCCCTTCTGCCACGGCGGACAGGGCGGCGAGCATCACGCAGTCGTATGCGTAGGCGGAGTAGTAGATCGAGCGAGTCGCATCGTCGGCGGTCAGCGCTTGAAGAAACGGTCCGGGGGGAGGCAAGGCCGCCGGTGAGACACCATGCACTCGGGCCAGCAGCGGAGCACCCGCCGTCGCCGACTCCGACAGCGACGTACGGCGTAGGGCGTCGTTGACGAAGATCGGGACTCGCGCATCGCTCGATGCGCCGACGGCGGCGAGCACACGGCTTCCGCTCGCCGGTTCGCCGATCACCACGAGCAGGTCGGCGCGGCTGTCGCCGGCCGCAGCCGTGACCGTCGTCAGGGCCTCCGAACTCTGGTCGTAGGCCACTGTCGTATCGACTTTGATACCACGGGACGTGAGCTGGGCCGTCAAGGCGGTGCGGAACCCCTCGCCGAAGTCGTCGTCGGGAGCAAAGATGCTGGCAGTGCGCCGCCCGGATCGCGAGATCAGATCAGCGAGAGCGGCTGCTTGCAGCCGATCGGACGGGATGGTGCGCACAAAGTATCCGTCGTCGGGAAATCCATCGAGTTCGAGAGCACTCGCCGTCGGCGAACACACCACCTTGTGGGCGTCAACCGCCTGGCGCAGCACACCCAGGGCGATGGTCGACGACGCGGGCCCGATGATCACATCGGCTCCGGCCGCGATCAGTCCGCTCAGACCGACGCCGGCCGTGGCGATGTCGGAGCCTTCATCCCGGCCGATCAGCTCGACGCTGTGACCGGCGACTCCGCCGTGGGTGTTGATCTCACCAACCGCCAATTCGGCGGCGTGGGTCAGTGCCTCGCCGAGGTCGGCGCCCGGCCCGGAGCGGGGCAGCAGCAGCCCGATGCGCATCACACCGTCGCCGGGTACCGTGCTCGGCGTCGGGGTGGTGATCAGACTGGGACGGGCCGTCGTCGGAGTCGGAGCGGCGTCGGAACCCGAACAGGCGGCAAGGATGCCAAGGGCCACGGTTGGTCCGAGGAGTCGTTGAGTTCTACGCACCGTCGCCCACCGTTGCATGTGGCTCGAGTGTACGGCGAGGAGTGCCGCCGAGCCCGGCAGTCGGCCAAACTGGGGCGATGACCGAGCTGCTGTACCTGCGTGACGCCTACCTCGACGTGTTCGAGGCGAGGGTCGTGGCCGAGGAGGGGTCTCGGGTGATGCTCGATCGCACAGCCTTCTACGCGACCGGTGGCGGCCAGCCGCACGACACCGGCTGGCTGTCACACGCCGGCGGCCGGGCGAGGGTGGTAGATGTTCGTCATGATGCCGGCGCCGTCTGGCACGTCCTCGACGGCGACGTTCCGGGGGTCGGCGACACCGTGGGTGGCACGCTCGACTGGGATCGCCGTCATGCTCTGATGCGCACGCATACGGCGCTCCACGTGCTTTGCGGAGTGATCTGGCACGAGTTCAGGGTGCCTGTGACCGGGGGAAACATGGAACCGCTGGCTGCCAGAATGGACTTCGAGTTCGACCCGCTCCCCGAGGGATTCGCCCGTGCGATCGAGGAGCTGGTCAATACGGAGTTGGCCGCTGATCGGCCGATCGAGGTCGCCTTCCTACCCCGGGGCGTCGCCGTCGAGGATCAGGACCTGATCCGCACGAAGGTCAACATGATCCCCGAATCCGTCGAGGAGATTCGGGTCGTCGACATCGTCGGCCTCGATCGTCAGGCCGACGGCGGGACCCACGTGCGCTCGACGGCCGAGGTCGGCCGCTTCCGAGTGGTCAAAACCGAGAGCAAGGGCAAGGGCAACAAGCGTCTGCGCATCGAACTCGACTGAGTTCGCCGACGTCTGTGGGGCCGCCGGGCTTCTGCGCCTCGTGCGCTGCTCAGCCGGCGAGGCTGGCCATGTGGGAGCCGAGGTGGAGGCGTTCGTTGGCCAACGGTTCGATCCAACCGCGAACGGCGGAGCCGGCCGTGGTGGGAGAGGCGTTGACGACGGTCAGCATCGATTGGACGGTAGAGGCCAGAGATGCCGATCGTTCCGTCAGTACCACCAACCGGCCCGTGGCCGTGGCCGAGATCGTCTCGCCGTGGCGGAATCGTCGCCGGGCCTCGGCGGCGACCGTCTCGATGACCGCCGTGCGGGCGTATGATCCGAGGTCCCCGACGTCGGCCTCGAACACGGCGAGCGCGTGGGCGTCATTGAGCCGCACCCCGAGCGCGGCACAGCGGTCGTACTGCTGGTTGAGCCGCAGCTCGAGCACCTGCATCGACGACACGTTGGCCGAGTCACGCCTGCTGCGCTCGCCGGCGCCATCGGTCCAACCGCGGGCGACGGCCACGGCGGCATCCCGGTGGTCGAGCAGGCGACGGGTACGCCGTCCGGCGTGCTCGATCAACAATCCCACCCAGGCATTGGCATCCTCGAGGGACACCTCCTCGACGGCGCATCGACGACCGAATTCGAACAGGAACGCTGCATGATCGCTACCCGCGGTGAGAATTTCTCCGATCAGGTAGTCCATTCCGGCCAGGCATGACATGTGCGAGCCATTGCCCAAACCGGCTCGGATATCGTCCAACCAGTCCTTTTTGATGCGTTCCGTACCGGCCATCAAACTCAAGTCGTTTCTACCTGCCGGGCATGACGCCGATTGGCGTCATATCATGAGTGGTCGAACGTCAACTCTCC
>JANMJD010000395.1:0-6128 GCA_031371195.1 Actinomycetes bacterium
GCACTACCATGCGATCGGCGAGCCGGTCACGGATCGCACCGAGGTCGGCATCGTGTTCTATCCGAAGGGGGTCGTGCCCAAGCACGTGATCACGACGATCCTCTCGCCCAACCAGGACGACCTCGACATCCCGGCCGGCGCGGACAACGTGCGCAGCGACGGCTACTTCAAGATGGAGAAGCCGTCGCACCTGGTCGGCTTCATGCCGCACATGCACAACCGCGGTAAGCGGCAGTGCCTCGAGGCGATTTACCCGGACATGCGCGTCGAGCAGCTGAACTGCGTCAACTACGATTTCAACTGGCAGATTGTCTACAACTACGCGGACAGCGTGGCGCCGCTGCTGCCCGCTGGGACGATCATGCACGTCATCAGCTGGCACGACAACTCGGCTTGTAGAAGCGGTCGATCTCGGTGAACCAACCCTCCCGCTCTCCGGCACCCGACGCATCGTGCAGATTGCGCAGGGTCGCCATATGGCGGAATGCCGCGGTGACGTCCATCTCACGTTGGTTGCCCGGCTCGTTGACGTACACCTGGAAGTTGCCGAACTCCTCGGCCATGGTCGGCTCGGTGATCTCGACGCCACCCGCGCCAACCCGGATGCCGTAGCGCGCCGCGCCCTGCAGCAGTCCCTCGTGGACGCCGACGGCGGTCTCGTACGCCCGGGGCGTGGGTGCGTGAAGCAGCTTGACTTTCACGCCCTCCTGCAGGCCCTTGGCGAAGTCCTGGCCCTTGTGATGCGCCTGCCACCGCCCGGTGTCGGTGAGCGCCGCGTCGCTGACATACCCCTGGGTCTGGCCGTGGCGGATCAACCGCACGTCGGTCGAACCCTGCAGACGACGACGATACGGATCGGGCATGTCGAACTCGCGGGGGGCGACGGTCTCGAGCCCGAACGCCTCGCTGCGGTTGGGCGGCCCGTCACCGGTCAGCGCGTCGAACTCGGCCCGCTCGACCGCGCGCTCACGGGCGCGCAACAGATACGGCGGCACGTTGAGGTTCTCGTAGTCGGGGACCTCGACCGGCTCGGCGATCCGCTGCTGGTACTTGGCCAGGTAGGCCGGGGCGTCCCCTCGGGACATCGGGGCGCGCTCGGCCATCAGGAATGGATCCTCACGAACGAGTCGACGACCCGGTTCTCGTAGTAGAACAACGCCCGGCCGAGCTGGTCCTCGGTCCAGGTGATCGGTTCGTGGTCGACCTCGACGAAGTAGCCGCCCGAGAACACCTCGTTGCGGTTGCCGACCGGGTCCCAGAAGTAGATGGTGTGGCCGCGGGTGATGCCATGGCGGGTCGGACCGATGTCGATGTTGACGCCGTTCAGCCGCAGGATGTCGGCGGCGCGGCCGACCTCGCTCCACGAGTCGAGCCAGAACGAGAAGTGGTGCAGGCCGCCGTCAACTCCGCGCACGAAGGCGATGTCGTGGGGGCTGCGGGAACGTTCGAGGAACACGAACAGCTGGTGCCCTTCGTTCGAGACCATCTGCTCGGTCACCCGGAAGTCGAGGACCTCCTGCATGAACCGGCCGATCTCGGGCACGTTCTCGGCGAGCAGCAGCACGTGGTCCAAACGGGGAGGGGCGATGCCGATCAGGTCCATCGGCATGGGCGGCGGATTGAACTTGGGCAGGCCGTTGCCGACGCGCTCCATATGCCGGTAGATCTCCATGATGTGGCCGCTGGGGGCCTCGAAGCGGATCGCCTCTCCCTGGCCGAGTTCGTAGCCGGCCGGGATGCGCTCGACGATGCAGCCGGCGCGCTCCAGGCGGGTTTCGTAGATTTCGAGGTCACGGATGTCGTCACACTTCCAACCGACATGGTTGATGCCGTACCGCGGAGCGTAGGTGAGCATCACCGAGTGATGCTCGTGCTCGTCCCATCCCTTGAGGTACACATGGTCGCCCGTGCGGGCCACCAGACGCAGACCGAGGACCTCGGTGTAGTAGGCGGCACACAACTCGAGATCCGGACAACGGATTTCGACATGACCAAGATTGACGATTCCCATGCGGGCCACCGTAGGCCGCGTCACACGTGACGTGAAGCGCGATGTTCTCTATGCCGGAACGTGAGCGATGTCGCTCGGCGCTTCGCCGCTCATTGCCCATTGCCGGCCGGCGAGCAAACGGGCGATGAGCAGGCAGGTGACCATCCCCGCCGAAGCGAAGCCATACGCCGCGCCGCGGCCGTGGTGCTCGTAGAGATAGCCGGCGGCGAGTGCGGTCATCCCGCCGACGAGGGTTTCCATGCCGCCGAGCAGCCCGTGGCCGGCGGCCTGACGATCGGCCGGCAGGGTCATGCCGGCAGCTACCGACGAACTGGAGATGGTCAGGCCGTCCACCATGGAATGGCACATGGCGATGAGGAACATCTGGCGGGCGCTCGACATCACGCCGTAACCGGCGATGAACATGGCCTGAAAGGCGAGGCCGTAGACGCCGATACGGAATGGCCCGAGCCGTTGCGCCAGTCGCCCGCTGGTGCGACCCATGGCGATCAGCGGAACGGCGAACAGGGTGATGCCGAGGTTGGCAACCCACGTCGATGCGTGCAGGTCGTCGAGGACCAGCGACCACAGGGCATCGAAGGTGCCGATCATCAGGAAGACCCCGCAACCAATAGCGACCGCAGCGGCGTAGGCGCGGTTCTTGAGCAGGTCGAAGGCGAATCGTGGGGTGGGCTCGGCATCGGCGTCGATCTCGTTGAGCGGGATGCGCATGACCAGGGGTAGGCAGGCGAGCGTGACGGCACCGACGAACAGGAACGGGGCCGGCAGCCCGAACGGCCCGGCGAGTACGGCCGAGATCGCCGGGCCGATGGCAAATCCGAAGACATCGGCCGACAACACCAGGCCCAGGTTCCCGCCGAGATCGCCACGGTCGCTCAGCACGACCACCCGCCGAATGGCCGGATGGGCCACGCCGACACCGACGCCCATGATGAAGCGGCCGATCAGCAGTTGCGGCGCCGAGGTTCCGTACGCCATCACCAGGAGCCCGGTCAGGTTGACGAGCACACCGCCGACGATGAACACCCGGACATGGCCGCGATCGGCCAGGGGAGCGATGAAGAACTGGGACACGACCGACGACAGGAAGCCGATGGCGACGATGCCCCCGAGGGCCGTCCCCGAGACCCCGAACCTGTCGCGATAGTCGTCGAGCAGGGTGAACAGCACTCCGTAGCCCGACGCCATGACGGCGGTCAGCGCGGCACAGGCCACGATGGTCATCCGGCCGCGCATGGTCGAACGATACCAACCGGGGTGGCGGCCGACCGGCTGGATTACGACGCGGTGAGTGTCTCGATTGCCATCACGGCGACCTCTCCCTCGGCGACCGAGCCAAGGTCGGTCGACCACCCGCCATCACGCCGCTGCCTGGCGACCAGGAGACGCCGGGCCCGACCGGCGGCGTTCGAATCGGGCATCGACACCGCCGACCAGGCCAACCATGCCGGGTCGAGATCGTTGATCACGTCGACCACCGGGTCGAGGGCCGCCAACGCCACGTCCTCGTCGCCGACGGTCAGCAGGACGCGGGCCGCCAGCCACTGGGTGGCGATCGGGCCAGGCAACGATCCGTCCGTGCGAATGCGTCGCCGCAACACGTCGCCCGCTCGGCGGACCGCAGCGCCGTTGATGCCGATCAGGGTCGAACCGGCCAGTGCAGTGAGATACACCCGTGCTTCGAGGGAATCGGCGAGCCATGGAGGCCGCGGTCCCGGAGTGATCTCGTCAAACGAGCCGTCGGCGTGCTGCTGGTCGATGAGGAACCGGGCGCCCTCGATGCGCATCGATCTGATGCCGTCGTCGGGGCCCAACCCGGTGAGTTGGGCGATGGCGTGACAGGTTCCCTCGATCGAGGCATGGGGCCGCGACCAGCAGGCCGCCCACGCCCCGTCGGCGTGCTGACCACTGGCGAACTGGGCGACCAACGCCTGGTCAGGGGCCTCGTTGCGCAATCGATGGGCGACCCGCGCCCGGTCGAGCCGACTGCCGTGGCGGTCGACGAACTCGGCGGCACGGGATACGGTGGACTCGAACTCTCGGGCGGCGAACATGAGTTCGATTCTGGTCGAACACGTGTTCGTCTGTCAAGGCCAATCTTCGACCCCAGTGGCCCACGTCGCCTACAACCTGCGGCCGGCCGATTCGACCCGCCGATTTCGACCTGCCTGGATCGGCCCGCCGGGATCGACCCGCCTGGATCGACCCGCCTGGTTCGACCCGCCCGGATCGACCCGCCGGTTTCGATCCGCCTGGATCGGCCCGCCTGGATCGGCCCACCGGGATCGGCCGGCCGATTCGACCCGCCGGGATCGGCCGCCCGAGCGAGTGTGCGAGAATGGAGGGGCTGTGCAGACGGGACCGCTCCTTCGCCTCGATGGTGTCACCAAGCGCTATGCGGGGGTCACGGCACTCGACGGGCTCAGCCTCGACGTTCCCCGGGGCCGGATCGGGCTGGTGGGCGCCAACGGCGCCGGCAAGACGACCACCTTCCGACTTCTGCTCGGGCTGTCGCAACCGACCGAGGGCCGTGTCGAGGTGTGTGGGATCGACCTCGCCGAAGATCCGATCGGTGTCCGGACGCGGCTCGGCTACATGCCGGAACACGAATGCCTGCCCCTCGATCAGACTGCTGCCGACGTCGTGTCGACGTTCGGGGAGCTGGGCGGGCTACCGGCCCGCGTCGCCCGCCAGCGGGCGTCGGAGATCCTCGACCTCGTCGGCCTCGACGAGGCACGGTTCCGGCCGATCGGTGGGTTCTCGACCGGCATGCGCCAGCGCACCAAGCTGGCCCAGGCCCTGGTCGGCGATCCCGAGCTGGTCCTTCTCGACGAACCGACGGCGGGGCTCGACCCGATCGGCCGCGAGGAGATGCTGGCCCTCGTGGCCCGCCTCGGCTCGTTCGGGATCTCGGTGTTGATGGCGACCCATCTGCTCGATGACGTCCAACAGGTCTGTGACCACGTCGTGATGATCGATGCCGGCCGTCTGATCGCGTCGGGCACGACCGAGTCGTTGCTCGAGCGGACCGGGCTCGTGTCGGTCGACGTCGGGCCGCGGGCGGCCGAGTTGATCCCCGCCCTGGCCGCGGTCGGCCTCTCGGCAGTGATGACCGACGGGATCGTCGATGTGGCGATCGACGGCGACGAGCGGATGGACATGTTGCGCGACGTCATCGCCGGGCTCGGACTGCCGTTGTTCCGGCTGTCGAGCCGCTCGACGTCTCTCGACGAGGTGTTCCTGCTCCGGACCGCGACACCCTCATGAACGCGGTGCAGGGTGCGGTCTACGACCGGGGCTACCGCCCGTACGACGGCCAACGCGGTGGTCGGCGGGCCGCCACCTACGCGCTGTACAAGACGTCGATCCGCCGCGCCCTGGGCTTGCGGAGATCGTGGCGCCAGAAGGTCGCCCCGTTCGTGCTCCTCGGGGTGGTGACGATCCCGGCGATCGTCAATGTCGGGATCGGCTACGTCACCCGCGATCAGCTCCGTGACCGGATCGAGATCATCACCTATCGCGACTACGTCGGGGTGTCGTCGGCCCTGCTCCTGTTCGTTGCGTTGGTCGCCCCCGACGTGGTCTGTCCCGACCGGCGCCAACGCGTGCTGCCCCTGATCTTCGCCCGCCCGCTCACCGGGAACGACTACGTGGCGGCCAAGGTCGGGGCGATCGTCTCGCTCCTCTTCGCCTTCTCGTTCCTGCCGCAGGTGGTGCTCTACGTCGGCAACATGCTGGTCAGCGACAGCGCACTCGACTACTTGACGGCTCATCTCGACGTCTTGTGGCAGGTGCCGACCGCCGTGCTCCTGCTGGCCCTGTTCTATGCCGTGGTCGGTGTGGCCATCGCCTCGCTGACGGAGCGGCGAATCGTCGGCGGTGCGGCGATCATCGGCCTGTTCCTGGTGACGTCGATCTCGTCGGGGGTCATCGTCGGAGCCCGCGACAATCCATCGGGATCACTCGGCGGCCTGATCAACGTGCTCGCCCTCCCGCTGTATCTGCGCGACATCGTCTTCCTCGGCCATCTCGATCCCGATTCCCCGCTCGGTGGCGTCGATCACGGTGGGCTGCTCGCGTGCGGGCTCTACGCCGTGGTGCTGATGCTCGGCATCGG
>JANMJD010000409.1:0-3590 GCA_031371195.1 Actinomycetes bacterium
ACCGACGAGCCGCCGGCCGACGCGTCCGACGTCTACCTGCGGCTTCACCTGCTCTCGCACCGTCTTGCCCAACCACGAACCATCAACCTCGATGGCGCCTTCGGCAAACTCGCCAATGTCGCGTGGACCAATCTTGGCCCGGTCCACCCGGATTTCGTCGACGAGGCCCGGCTGAACGCCCGGAGCCGCGGCGAGGTGCTGACGGTGCATGGTCTCGACAAGTTCCCCCGAATGACCGACTATGTGATTCCCTCCGGCGTTCGCATCGCCGACGCCGACCGGGTCCGCCTCGGCGCCCACCTCGCGCCCGGCACCACCGTGATGCACGAAGGCTTCTGCAACTTCAACGCCGGCACCCTGGGCGCGTCGATGGTCGAGGGCCGCATCAGCCAGGGGGTCATCGTCGGCCACGGGTCCGACGTCGGTGGCGGGGCATCGATCATGGGCACCCTGTCGGGCGGCGGCACCGAGCAGATCACCATCGGCGAGCGCTGCCTGCTCGGCGCCAACTCGGGCATCGGGATCAGCCTCGGTGACGATTGCGTCGTCGAAGCCGGCCTCTACGTCACGGGGTCGACCCCGGTTCTCACGCCGGACGGGATAGTCGTCAAGGCCCGCGATCTCTCGGGTCGTAGCAGCCTGATGTTCATTCGTGACGGCCAGTCGGGCAAGGTCGTCGTGCGCCCCCGCGGGGCCAGTTGGGGCAGCCTCAACGAGGCACTGCACAAGAACTGACGGAGCTGCGGCGCAACCCTCACCGGCTACTTCGGCGCCAGGGAGTCGATGAGCGAGACGCTCGCCACGACCACGAGAGCGATCAGGCAGCCGGCCAATGTGGACGCAGCCGGGATCATCAGCTTCGGGTCGGCGGCCACGGACAGCGCCGCGATCAGCACCACCGCCGACCCGGCTGCCGCCGCCGACCGACCCGATCGGACGCCGGCAACGACGCCGAGACCCCAGGGCAGCGAGTACATCAGGGCATGAGCGCCCAGCGCGGTCACCCGCCCCGAGCCGGTCTCGTATCCCATCGCCAACGGCACGGCGACCGCCACGACGACGCCACCGACGACCGCCGTCCACGGGCGACCCGCCCCGACCGACCGACGTCGCCAATCGGGCCACAGCATCACGATGGCGGCGCCGCAACAGATCACGCCTCCGATGGCGAGCGTCGCTGCGGCACCGCGCAGGGCCCGCAGATTGTCGGGCGGTGTGGTGAACCCGCTCGAGGTCAGCCACCGACGATAGGCCACCGCACCGGCGCCGGCGATCTGCGCGGCCGCAGCGAGGCCGGCGACCGTTGCCGTGCGCTGCGACGTGCGGGACCGGCCAATCGCCAGAATCACGGCGCACATGGCCATCACCATTATCGGCAACATGATCGATGTGTCGTAGATCGACTTCTCCGACCAACCGCTCGGGTATGAGAAAGGCCCTCTGGCCTGGCGGAAGAAGGCCGTCGCCCCGCCTGCCGCCAAGGCTCCGAACAGGCCCACAGGCACCAGCCGCCCGATCACCGATGGCGGACGACCGATCCCCGTGAACCCCACCGCCATTGCACGACTTTACGCGCACCGACACATCGGGCGACGGACGCGCTCGGCATCGATGGCATCGGGCAGCCGACGAGGTGTCACCGATGACTATCGAGGTCGGCGGATGCGGGCCTTCAACTCGTCGCGCAACAGGCGCGGCTCACGTTCCACCTCGAGCGCATCGGCGAGAAGTTCGAGTTCATGTCGATCGCGCTCGGCGCCGCGTCGGCCAAGCCGAGTGACGGCTCCGCCGGCGACGATGGCGATCGGTGCGGCAACCGTCCCGATCGGGGCGACGACCACCGCCACCGCCGCGCCGGCTATGCCGATCGCCGCGATCACACCCCCGGCGGCCAGCGACGCAGCGCGGGGACCACGACGATCGACGGCGAGGCGGACCACACTCCGACCACCCGGCAGGTCGGCCGCCCGGGCCGCCACCGCCCGGGTCCTGCCCAAACCGCCCTCGCCGGTGAACGACCGCATCGAACGTTGCACGCGTCCGGCCGGATCCGTTCGACGACGCCACTCGGCCCCGTCTGCCAGCCGGCGGTCGCGTCGCATGTGATGGGCGGTGACCAGCCAGGCGTCGATGCTGACGATTGACCGGACGCTGTCTCCGGGCACTTCGCGTTCCACCACGACCACCGCAGGCCCGACGAGGCGATCGGTGCGGCGCCCGGGCGATCGGGGGCCGAGACGCTCGTAGGCGATGGCACGACGGGTTACGTCGGGCGGAATGCCGGCTTCCGCCGCGGCCTCGACGAGCATCGACTCGGGAACCACGGTCGGCTCGTCGACTGCAGGGGCCATCTCGCCTGCCCGCCGCAGGACGCGCTCGACGGCCGCCCGATCCAAGTGCCGCTCGTCGCCCATCGGGTCCCAGACTACGGCCGCAGGATTCGGAGCCTTACCGGTGGTCGCGACACCCATGTCGGTGCGGACATGATCGGCGGCCTAGCGTCGGCTCATGCAGTGCGACAACTTGATCCGCCGATCATCGGCGACTCGGCTCGACCGATGACCCACCGGAGCGCTCCGACCCGGCTCGGTTGGCAGGCCTCGGTCCCACCCAATGGCTTCGTCGACCGGCCCCGGATGCTGAACCGGCACAACAGCAACCCGCTCGGTCTCGACACACCGGACAACGAGTTGGAAACAACGCCGGAGCATCGCAACCTTGCTGCCGGCGACCCGTGGTGCGTCGATTGGGTCCGCGCCTACGACGACCCGCATGTGTCGGCCTACCGTCGCCGGCTGCAGCGCCACAACGGCATCCAGGGGCTCGACATCGTCGACCCCGACGAGATCGAACGGGCCGTCGAGGTGTTCTATCGCGACGGTTTCGTCGTGGTCCGCGACGCCCTCGAATCCGAGCAGCTCGCCGCACTCAAGTCGGCGACCGACCAGGCCGTCGAGGCGATCATCGCCGTCGATCCCGACTCATCGGCGGGCGGCGGAGCAGGCGGACTCCCCCATCGCTATTCGTTCGGATCGAGCTCGGCGACGCGCCACATGATGCACGTCGACGAGTGGGTCGATCTGATCGACCTGCCGACGACCACGCCGATCCTGACGGCGATCTTCGGCTCATCCAACTACATCTGCTACGGCGGGGGTGGCGATGTCGCCCTGCCCGGGGCGATCGAGTACCAGGGCCTCCATTCCGACAACACGTGGGCCGAGCCGTATGACCCCTCCGGACGGATCACCACCCGGGACCTGCCCGTTCCGGCGGTGACGATCAATTTCACGGTGACCGAGCTGACGACCGAGAACGGCCCGATCCGCCAGATTCCGGGCACGCAGAATTCCCGTCAGCCGATACCGAACCTGCTCGACGAGCCCGAGTGGATGAGGTTCTCTACGCTCTGCCCGGTGCCCGCCGGGGCGGCCGTGTTCCGCGACTCGATGCACGAGGCCGTTCGCGTTCGCACCTACGAGAGGGTTGCGGCGGCGAGCCACAGAAGCTATCGTAGGCGCCGCGGACGCCGTGAGTGACTCCACCGACATGATGCGCGATACGCCCACTCTGGCCGACATCCGTCTTCA
>JANMJD010000253.1:0-6832 GCA_031371195.1 Actinomycetes bacterium
AGCAATAATCTCAGTTCGTAGTTGTCATTCTCATATCGTGGTTTCGCGAGGAAGGTTCGGCGAGGTGGTTTCGGCCCGACGTCGACTGTTCGGCGCGGGGGTGGGCCCGTTCGGCCCACCGCCGGAATGATGCGTAGTTGGCCGTCAGACACGTGAGTCCGCGCCCACGCAGCAGTGCGGGCATCGTCGTGCCCGACGTGTCGTCGAGCAGTCCGGTCATTCGCACGAACAACTCCCGACGTATGGCCAGGCAGCCGGGCACCAAAGTCGTGGTGACGGTGGCCAGCGGTTCCATGGCGGTGTCACGTGACCGCAGGTGATCGGTGAACGTGGCGCTGACCGCACCGACCCCCGGTTCGAGCGCCAACGGCGCCATGATCGACAGCCAGTCACTCGACTCGGCAATGGCGTCGTCGTCGATCACGACGATCACGTCGCCGGTCACCCGGCGCGCCGCCTCTTCGAGATGCCGCCATCTCATCGCGCCGTCGCGGCACACGGGGAGAACCCTCGCACGTGGTCCGCCCGAATGTCCCAGCCGCTCGACGGATCGTTCGGGGATCGACGATTGAGTCACCGCCAACACCTCGTAGTGCGGATAGTCGGTTCGTCGGCGCAGGGCGGTGAGGACCTGCTCGAGTCGGGCCAACTGGGCGGGCAACGTCAGATGCTGGCCGACCTGCGACGGGATGACGATCGACACACTGGGATTGATCGTGGCCACCGGTCGGGGTCGGAAGCGATCGTCGGCTGCGAGGGCCTCGGCCAGAGCGCTGATCCCGCTGCGTTCGAGATGTTCTGCCAATACCTGACGGCCCCGGCGGACGCATTCGGGATTGGTGAGACGGGAATCGCCTTCGACCCGTACGGCAAGCGGCCGCGCGGCGCAGGCGACGACCGACTCCGCTTCGCAGGCCCGCAGGGCCAGGTCCCATCGGTGATACGGGTAGAACTCCGTACGGATGCCCCCGAGGCGGCGGGCCACATTGCCGCGAATGGCGAGGATTCCGCCCAGGTAGTCCTCGGTGCGAAGCCGATCGATCGACCAATCGGGGTGGTCATCGTCCTGCGGTCCGTACAACATGCCGAGGTCGGGGTGGTCGGCAAAGGCCCGCTCGATCAGCGGGAGCGTCTGCGCCGTCCACCGGTGCGTCGGTGCCGTGACGACGAAGATGTCGACGTCGGACTCGGTGAAGACGGCACCGGCGAGATCCGGTGATGCGGCGAGGACCGCGACACGACCCTCGCCGTGCTCATTGATCGACTCCCGGCAGGCGTCGATGGCCTGCTGGGATGCCGCACCGGCGTCAAGGACCGCATGGATCGAAGCACTCATCACATCCACCCTCCGTCAACGACCGCATACCGATGGGTCCGTGGCCGATGGTCATGGACTGTCGAACTCTAACTTCAGTATACGCATCAGCCGGGCATCGATAGCTTCGCGAAGTGGTCGAATGCCACGAACGGTGGCAGTCTGTCGCCCGGTGGACTCGTGTGGTCCGTCGTGCCTGCTGCGAGACTGACCGAGTGAGGATCCTGGTCGCCGTGATGGTGATCGCCGGTGTCGGTTGTTCCGCCACCGACGACCAGAACCCGCAACCCGCTGCTGCCATCCGGCTCACCGCCGAGCCGTTGGCCACGTTTCCCCATCGTGCCGATGCATTCACCGAGGGTCTGTTGTGGGCCGATGGGGCGCTCTACGAGAGCGTCGGGCTCGTTGGCCGCTCCGACGCCCGGCGCGTCGAACTCCAGACGGGTGGCATCGAGACGTCGACGCCGATACCGGCCGAGCAGTTCGGCGAAGGACTTGCCGCGGTCGACGATCGGCTGCTCCAGCTGACGTGGAAGTCCGGGGTCGGGCATGTCTACGACCGCACGACGATGGCGGAGGTCGACACGTTCACCTATGCCGGCGAAGGATGGGGGCTGACGTTCGACGGGCGACGGCTGGTGATGAGCGACGGAACATCTCGACTGCGGTTCCTCGATCCCGAGACGTTCGCCGAGGTCGGCACCCTTGAGGTGACCGACGACGGCGTGTCCTTGGAGCGGATCAACGAGTTGGAGTTCGTCCAGGGTCTGATCTACGCCAACATCTGGAAGCGCCCGGACATCGCCGTCATCGACCCGGCGACCGGAACGGTGCTCGCTTGGATCGATACGACGTCGCTGCGGCCCGCCGAGACACTCGACGACCCCGATGCGGTGGCCAACGGCATTGCCTACGATCCGACCGGCGACCGGCTGTTCGTCACCGGCAAGCGGTGGTCGACGCTCTATGAGATTGCTCGGCCCAAGGTCTGATCAGGCGCGATCTGCGCTGAGCGCCGAACGGCGTACCTTGCCCGCGTCGTCGCGCACCGGTTGCTCGACGAACTCGAACGTGCGGGGGACCTTGTAACGCACGAGACGCTCGGCCAGGAATCCGCGCAGCTCGTCGATATCGACGGATTCCGTCGCCTGAACGATGGCGTGGATGCGGGCACCCAGGTCGTCGTCGGGCAGCCCGATGACGGCACACGATCGCACCAACGGGTGCTCGTCGATCGCCGCTTCCACCTCGGCCGGATAGATATTGGCTCCGCCCGACAGGATCATGTCGGCCCGACGGTCGCCGAGATACACGTAGCCCTCGTCGTCGATCCGGCCCATGTCACCGAGGCTCTCCCAACCGTCGGGCGACGTACGGCTCTCGGCGCCGAGATAGCGGTACGTGGGTGCTTCACGAGTCGATCGCATGAACACCTCCCCTTCGGTCCCGCGAGGGAGTTCCTCGAAGGTGTCCGGGTCGAGGATCTTCATCTCACCGGTCATGCAGCGCCCCACCGAGCCTCGGTGGGCCAGCCACTCGTCGCCGCGGATGATCGTCACGGCCTGGGCCTCGGTGCCGGCATAGAGCTCCCAGATCCTCTCTCCGCCCAACCAGTCGATCCACACCTCCTTGAGCCATGGTGGACACGGCGCGGCCATGTGCCACACGGTCGCCAGCGACGACATGTCGTACGCGTCACGTACCTCGGTAGGCAGCCGCCAGATCCGCAGCATCATCGTCGGCACCAGCAGGATCCAATCGGCGCCGTGCTCGGCGATCATCGCCAGCGTCGCCTCGGCATCGAACTTCGGCAGGACGGTCACGTGATTACCCTGGAAGAGGGCCTGACACGAGAAGGCGAACGGCGCATTGTGGTAGAGCGGCCCAGGAACGGCCACGACACCGTCGACCCGGACGCCACTGCCCGGTTCGCCGAGGTTGACGACTCCCGGGTCTCCGGCGACGATCAACTTCGGCCGTCCGGTCGATCCGCCCGAGGTCGGTGCCTTCCACGCCGGTGCGACTACGTCGGGCAGTTCGCCGTCATCGGTGGAGTCGTCATCGGGGGGCAGTTCGGCGATGACGGTGTGGCCTGGGTGGGCGGCGGGGTCTGCGCCGATGACGAGAGCCGGGTCGGCCAGGTCGACGATCGCCTGACGCTCGCGGTCGGGGAGTCGGTGGGAGATCGGTTGGGGGATCGCCCCGAGCTTCCAGGCGGCGATCGCCGCCTCGTAGAAGTCGACCGAGTTGGGCAGGGCGATGGTCACATAGCGGCCCTCTGTCACCCCCAGAGCGGCGAATCGGCGAGCGAGCCGGTTCGTGCGACGTTCGAGTTCACCTCTGGTCACCGTGCGGTCGCCGCAGGTCACCGCAGGGCGATCCGGGGCCTCGGCGGCCTTGATGGACAGGGCTTGGCTGATGGAGACGATCGGCACAACGGCGAACCGTAGCCAGTCGGAGTCGGGTCACGTCGGCTCGGGCGGCACCCGCCCGGCCAGGTCCTCCTTCCAGGCCCTGAACCGCTCGTGCGATCGTCCGCTTGGTCCGGCCCCGATCCCGGTGCCATCGGGGAGGAGCCGAAACGTGTACTGGCGGGCGAGGTCGGTGCTATCGGCGGCCCAGTAGCGGGCGTCGGCGTCGGTCGCCGGCCCCGATCGCCACAGCAACCACGTGCCGATGCGCCGCTTGTACTCGGCGACCGGCCGACCCGGTAGGTCGTCGCCCAGCGTCACCAGCTGGTCGGGCGCCTCGATCCAGGCGGTGGCCGGGATGTTGCGGTCGCGAACGGGGGTGGGCGGAAGGTCGGCGGTGTGGAGCGGCGTCGGGTCGACCGGTCGTTCGTCGTAGCGCACGACGGATCAGTGGCCGCGGGCGACCCATTCCTGCAGGTGGGGGCGCTCCGTTCCGATCGCCGAATCTACGCCATGACCAGGGAGAATAATGGTCTCGGCCGGGAAGGTGAACAGCTTGTTGTCGATCGAATCGATGATCGTCTCGAAGTTGCCGCCCTCGAAGTGGGTGGCGCCCGGACCGCCGGGGAACAGCGTGTCGCCGGTGAACAGCAACGGGGCGCCCTCGACCTTGAACGACACCGATCCCGGGGTGTGACCCGGGTTGTGGATCGCCTGCAGCCGAAGACGGCCCACCTCGATCACCTCGGCATCGTCGATGAACACGTCGTAGCCCATCTCGCCGAGCATCGGGGCGTCCTTCTGGGTGACGGCAACCTCGTAGCCGGCCTCACGCATCGCCGGGACGGCCTGGATGTGGTCCCAATGGCCGTGCGTTTCGAGCACTCGGCGTACCCCGAGGCGCCGGCACAGTTCGAGCAGCTTCTCGTGCTCGTTGGCGGCATCGATCAGCACCGCCTCGCCGGTCTCACGACACCGCAACACGAAGACGTTGTTGTCATACGAACCGACAACCAGGCGGTGGACTTCGAGGCGGCCGTCGGCCCAATGCAGTGTGGTCACCGGCTCAGTCTGGCACCTCGGTCCGGCACCTCGGGCAGTTCCGCTCGCAGAACGGGGGCGACTTCGATGCCGAACCGTTCGATCGACCGCATGGTCACGTCGTGCGGCGCGGCGGCGAGTCTCATGAAGCACGACAGGTGCGACAGGCCGAGCGTGCGAGCCTCGTCGACGATGCGCTCGGCGATCAATCCCGGTGGACCGATCAGCGCAGCGGCCTCGATCTCCTCCAGCGATGGCTCGCACTCGAACGCCGGTTCGCCGAGGTGGCTGCCCGACATCTCCGGGACGGGGCGGCGCAGATTGGTGGCCATCCGCAGAATGCGTCGCACCTGCTCGGACGCCGCCCGCATCTCCGCTCTGTCATCGGTGATGTGGACGTATCGCTGCATGGCAAAGGGCATGACCGCCCGACCGGCGCTCCGGTAGGCCTCGGCGAAACGGTCCCGCTGGCGCAGAGCGGCGTCGAGTGGGGCCACACCGAGCGTGACGAACGGCGTTGCCCCGGTTGCTGCGGCGCGGTCGATCACCTCGCGGTCCGAGCCGACGACGTAGGTCTCGATCGGGTGGTGGGCGGGCCGCACGGCGATCGAGACGTCGACTGGTCCCGTATGCGGGGGATGACCCGTCATGCGGGCGGTCTCGACGGCCTGGCTGACCAGATCCCACACCTCGATCCCGCGGGTGTACCGCTGGGCGATATCGAGACCGAACGTCGTGAACTCGCGAGGCTGATACCCGAAGCCGAATCCGAGTACCAACCGGCCGCCGGTCAGCGCGTCGGTCAGGCAGACATCCTGGGCGAGGCGAAGCGGCTCGTAGAACGGCAGAACGATGACGGCCGTTCCCAGCTTGATCGTCGAGGTGGCCTGGGCCATGTGGGCGACGAGCAGCAGGGGCGACGTGGCGATCGAGTAGTTCGAGAAGTGGTGCTCGGCGAACCAGGCGACGTCGAATCCGACCTGTTCAGCGAGCCGAACCTGTTCGCGGGTCTCGTTGATCAACTGGACCGAGCCGATGGTCGGGTCGGGCAACGTCAACAGGCTGAACAGGCCGAGTTCCACGCCTGCGACGGTAGACGAGCGACCCGAGTCTCGCTACGGCTCGGATAGCCGGGCCTCCAACGCCCGAATCCGGGCCATCGCTGCCTCGAGCTCGGTCCGGGCGGTGTCGAGTCGTAGCTCCGCCGCATCGGCCCGGTTCATCTCGGAGGCGAGCCAACCGAACGGATCGTCGCCGGGCCGCACCGTACGCCCGGCCGGGCAGCAGACGGCCAGGTGGCCCTCGGAGCGGGTGAAGGTCAGTGCGAGCCCGGACGAGTACGTGCCGAGGGCGCTGTGCTCCAAAATCCCATCGTCGGATGTAACGGCCTTGACAACGCTCTCGCGGATCGGATCGAGGACGTAGACCTCGCTGACGCCGGCCTCGAGCATCCGTTGGCATCGGCCGCGGATCTGCGCTTTGGTGTTCGATGGCGACACGATCTCCACGCAGGCAACCGGCACCGGGCCGTCGACTCCGACGACGTATCGGCCGAAGTCGCGGCCGCGGGCGTGGGGGATGACCATGACATCGGGGGCAGTATGGGGCATACCGTCGCCCAGGATCGCTGGGACATTGCCGGTGACCAGGTGATCGGTGTCGGCGAGCGTGTGTCGAGCGGCGTTGAGGAGCACGATGCTCCAATCGACATGGAGGGTCGACTCCATCAGCGGGTTCTGCTCCTCGCCGGGCAGATGGGCATAGTCGACCGATGGGGTGTTCACCGGATTGACTGTAGTGCGTGCCATCTCGGGCTCCGTTTGCGTGTTTGGTGGGGCTGCTGAGGAAGTACGCCCGACGGTACGCGAGGGGTGTGCCATCGATCCGCCGTGATGCTCGGCCCCTGGGGCGTCTCGGCGCGAGCAGACGGAGATCACGTGATCATGTGGAGATCACGTCGAATCCCAATGACAGGGCAACCGGGATCTGACCCGGGTCGAAGGTGAGGAACGAGAGGGGCCGCGGCAGGCGGTCGGCCGCGGCGAGATGCAGCGCGTCCGAGAGT
>JANMJD010000444.1:0-3400 GCA_031371195.1 Actinomycetes bacterium
AGCGAATGCCGACCGACCGAGCGCCAGCGAATCGGGCGGTGATGGGGTCCGGGGGCGCAGCCCCCGTGCAGAGACGACCATCTACGAACATCTGCTGGTCGAACGCCATGGCCCGGTTGGCTGGTTGATCAACAACCGCCCCGATGTCCGTAACGCGATGAACAACGCGATGCGCGACGAGTTTGCCGATGCCTGGTTGGATCTCGATCGTGACCCAGCGGTGCGGGTGATCGTGCATACCGGCAACGGCCGCGACTTCCAGACCGGTGTCGATGTCACCGAGATCGCCTCCGATGGCGTCGGGTTCGAGCGCTACCGGGAGTCGACGGAGAACTTCGACTACCACTTCACGTCATGGCATCAGCAGGTGTGGAAGCCGGTGATCACTGCGGTCAATGGCATCTGCTGTGGTGGCGGGTTCCATTGGGTTGCTGATGCCGACATCGTGATCGCGGCGAGCGACGCCCAGTTCTTCGACCCGCACGTCTCGGTCGGTCAGGTGGTGGCGATGGAGGCGATCGGGCTGATCAAGAAGATGCCGGTCGAGGCCGTGATGCGCATGGCCCTGGTTGGCAAGTACGAGCGGTTGAGCGCGGCGCGGGTGATGGAGCTCGGCATGATCTCCGAGGTGGTTGACCCGCCGGAGCGGCTGCGTGAGCGCGCCCAGCAGCTCGCCGAGACAATCGCCAAGAACTCGCCGGCGGCGATGGCCGCGACCAAGAAGGCGCTGTGGGGTGCGTTGGAACTCGGGCTCACCGATGCGTGCAAGGCCGGCGCAGCGCACCTCACCGCCATGTGGGGCCATCCCGACCAGATCGAAGGGCCGGCGGCGTTCGCCGAGAAGCGACCGGCCCGCTGGGCCCCGCCCGTATCGAATCCTGACGATCGATGACCAATCTCGCATCGCTCCTCTACGACCATCCATTCGCCGATGACCAGCCGCTGGTCCACGGCACTTCGGTCACATGGACCAAGGGCGAGGCGATCGCACGAGTGACGGTATGGGCCGCCGGGCTCCGCCGGGCGGGAGTGCTTCCCGGGCAGGCGGTCACGGTCGTGCGCTCCCACGCGCCGGACGTGATCATTGCGATGGCGGCGATCTGGATGATCGACGCGGTGTTCGTACCGGTCAACCCGCTGCTGCCCCAGGCTGGAATCGACGAGATCGTGTCGACGATTCGTCCGGCGGCGACGCTCGACGACGCCGGCATTCGTCCGCTGGTCGGCGCGGCGCCGCAGCATGATGGCGTCGCCTTCGTCCAATGGACATCGGGCACGACCGGGCGCCCGAAGCCGGTGCTGCACACCCACGCGGCATATTTGGAGCTGCTCGACCGCGTGCTCGGCCCGTTGCGCGCCGGGAAGTCATCGGCGAACGCCGGGCGCGGCGATCCGGCGAAGCCGCCGTCGCCTAACCTGATCCCGGTGTCGATGGCGCTCAACGCCGGCATCTACAACGTGCTGTTCGGTCTCCGTGCCGGCGCAGCCATCGTCGTGATGGACCGCTTCGCTACGGGGGACTTCGCCACGCTGGTGGCCCGCCACGAGATCCGCTCGACCGTGTTACCTCCGGCGGCGATGGCGATGCTGAGCGATGACGCGGCGATCACCGGCCTCAGCCCGCTGCGTTACGTCCGCTCGATCACGGCCCCACTCTCCCCATTCCAGGCGCGCCGGTTCACCGCCAAGTTCGGCGTGACCGTGCTCAACAGCTACGGGCAGGCCGAGATGGGTGAGGTGATCGGCTGGACCGCGGCCGACGCCAAGGCACACCCCGACAAGATCGGCGCCATCGGTCGGCCGCACCCGAACGTCGCCGTCCGCATCGATGCTCCCGACGCAAACGGGGTGGGGGAGTTGCTCGTGCAGCCCCCGAACCACGCCGCGGGCTACGCCGACGGCACCGATATGGCCGACCGGTTGACCGAGGACGCGTTCATCCGCACCGGTGATCTGGCCCGGATCGACGACGAGGCCTTCGTGTGGATCGAAGGCCGCCTCGGCGACCTGATCAATCGGGGCGGCAACAAGATCTTCCCCGACGAGGTCGAAGAAGTCCTGCTCGCCGTGCCGAAGGTCCGCGAGGTTGCTGTTGTCGGACACCCCGATGAGCGCCTCGGCCAGGTGCCGGTCGCATTCCTTGCCACCACCGGCGACGTGACCGACGCCGAACTGGAAGCAGCCTGTCGAACCCACCTCGCCGCCTACAAGGTCCCCGTCCGGTTCGTCCGCGTCGAGGCGCTGCCGCGCAGCGAGGTCGGCAAGATCCTCCGAACGAACCTTCGATGACCCGGCAGCGCATTGTCCAGTGGAAGGACTTGTCATGAACGAGCACCTTGGCGCGACCTGTCCCGACGTGTCGGACGAACTCGTCGCCCGAATACCACCGATCATCGACCTCGACGCCCATGTCGTCGAACCCGCCGGCCTGTGGTCGAACCGCTTGCCCGCCAAGTTCCGCGACACCGGTTTGCGAGTCGAATACGCGCCGGCCGGAGTGCCGAAGCTCGTCGGCACGAGCTACGTCGAGGCTCCCGGCACCGACGGCCCGCTCGTGCCGTGGTGGCGCTACGAGGACAAGCAGATGACCCTCAAACGGACCATCGCCGCCGCCGGTTTCGCGCCGGACGAAGTCGAGTTGAAGTCGGTCGGTTACGACGAGATGCGGCCCGGTTGCTTCGCGGTCGCCGACCGGGTCGCCGACATGGATCTCAACGGCATCGCTGCCCAACTGTGCTTCCCCAACCTGCCAAGGTTCTGCGGGCAGCTGTTTCTGTGGGCCAGGGACCGCGAACTCGCGCGGCTCTCCGTGGAGGCCTACAACGATTGGATGATCGAGGAGTGGTGCGGCGAGTCGGGCGGCCGTCTGTTGCCGCTGTGTCTCGTGCCGTTGTGGGACGGGCAACTGGCGGCGGCAGAGGTTCGCCGCAACGCGGCGCGCGGCTGCCGTGCCGTGGCGTTCTCGGAGATCCCCGCCTACCTCGAGTTGCCGAGTATCTATACCGGGCACTGGGACGAGCTGTTCCGTGCCTGTGAGGAGACGGGCACGGTGTTGTGCATGCACATCGGATCGGGCACCGTCACCCCGAGGGCGTCGCCGGAGTCGCCCGACGCGGTGGCCGCCACCATCCTGTTCAACAACAGCGTCGTGTCCCTCGTCGACTGGCTGTACTCCGGTGTGCTCCACCGCCACCCGAAGCTCCAGTTGATGTACGCCGAAGCCCAGATCGGCTGGATCCCCTACGCGCTGGAACGGGCCGACGACGTCTGGTCGACGCACCGGGGTTGGAGCAGAAGCCAGCTCCACTGCCCCGAACCACCGTCGACGTACTACCGCCGCCAGGTCACGTCGTGCTTCTTCAAGGACGAGGTCGGCATCAGCCTGCTCGACCGCATCGGC
>JANMJD010000483.1:0-21670 GCA_031371195.1 Actinomycetes bacterium
CCACGTGGAGCCGGTTGATGAACACCGGTCGATAGCACCGTTCGAACGCGTCCCACTCGGCCTCGGTGCCGTCGTTCGACAAGTCGCCCTTGACGATCACGGCGACAGGATCGATCGCCGCGACTTCGACCACCGCGCCGCGGTTCATCGTCTCGGGGTATGGAGGCTCGCCCGGCTCGGGCCGGACGATCGGGCCTTGCGGATGATCGTCGATCCGACAGCACTCCAGTTCACCGAAATGAACGTCGTTCACGGTAGCGACGCGACACAACAGCTCTCCACCGGGGCGAGCCAACGTACGCACGTCGACACTGCCGAACGAATAGTCCGTCGAGGGCGCCAGTCCCCGGTAGCGATGCACCGCGTCACCATCGTGCAAAACCACCAGGTCGTCGGCAACAGTCGTGACGTCCACGAATGCCCACCGTACCCGCCACGGGTGACTACGTTGGTCCCATGGCCACGCCTGAATCCGTGACGATCTACCACAACCCTCATTGAAACTCGTCGAGCAATGCCGTGAGCATTGCCGCCGAGCTCGGGGTTCCCGCCAATCTGATCATCTACAACAAGACACCACCCGACGCCGCAGCGTTGACCGAGATCATCGCCAAACTGGAGGATCCGGTGACCAACCTGGTCCGCCGGGATTCGCTATGGGCCAAGCTCGGCCTCACCGACGCCGACGCAGAGACTCCCGAACAAGTGATCGCGCTGCTCACGAAGCACAAGATGCTGTTGCAACGCCCGCTCGTCGTCACCGATGGCAAGGCGATCATCGGTCGACCCAAGGACCGCGTGCGCGCTCTCCTCGGCGGCTGAACCGCGAGCGGGTCGACGCAGCCTCAACCGGACCTCATCGAGCGACCCGGCCGACCAGAGCTCCTTACCGCCACGGGCGAGCGCGGCGCGCCGGGAGGGGCCTGGCCCACCAGCGCCCACTGAACCGCCAAGCCGAGGATTCATCGTGCAGCGTGCCGTTCCAGGGCGTGCCCATCGGCTGCGGCCACAGGCCCTCCATGGCGGCGACGATGGCCACGACCTCCTCGTCGGTGGGCGACGGCGTCACCGAGGCCAGCAACACTGGCGCCGGCCGGGGGATCTGGCCGGTCGGCGCATCCCAACTGCTCATAGCGGCATGTTGCCGTGCTTGCGGCGAGGCAACTCCTCGCGCTTCGATTTGAGCATCTCCAGCCCGGCGATGATCTTGATGCGGGTCTCGGCCGGGTCGATCACGTCGTCGACGATGCCCCGCTCGGCGGCCAGGTACGGATTGGCGTACTTCTCGGTGTACTCGCCGACAAGCTCGGCCCGGCGGGTGACCGGATCGGCGGCCTGCTGGATCTCACGCCGATACACGATCTCGACGGCTCCCTGCGGGCCCATCACGGCCAGCTCGGCCGTCGGCCAGGCGTACGACAGGTCGGAACCAATCGACTTGGAGTCCATCACGACGTAGGCGCCGCCATAGGCCTTGCGGGTGATGATCGAGATGCGCGGCACGGTCGCCTCGCAGTACGCGTACAGCAGTTTGGCGCCGTGGCGGATGATCCCGCCGTACTCCTGATCGACGCCGGGAAGGAAGCCGGGTACATCGACGAAGGTGATCAACGGGACGTTGAACGCGTCACACGTGCGCACGAACCGGGCGGCCTTCTCGGCCGACTCGATGTCGAGCACGCCGGCAAGCACCATCGGCTGGTTGCCGACGATGCCGACCGCCTGCCCGTTGATCCGAGAGAAACCGCACACGATCGACTTGGCCCAATGGGGGAAGTACTCGAAGAATTCGCCGTCGTCCATCACCGTGGCGATGACCTGCTTCATGTCGTACGGCTGGTTGGGCGATGGCGGCAGCATCTCGCGCAGCTCGGTGCACAGCCGGGCCGGATCGTCGTCGGATGGTGTGATCGGAGCGCTCTCGAGGTTGTTCGAGGGCAGGAATCCGAGCAGGAATCGCACGTCGTCGAGGCACGACTTCTCATCGGCCGACACGAAGGTGGCCACCCCCGACTTCGTGGCGTGCGACATCGCGCCGCCCAACTCCTCGAGGGTGACTTCTTCGCCGGTCACGGTCTTGACGACGTCGGGGCCGGTGATGAACATGTGCGATGACTCGCGGACCATGAAGATGAAGTCGGTCATCGCCGGCGAGTACACGGCGCCGCCGGCGCATGGGCCGAGGATCACCGAGATCTGGGGGACGACCCCCGAGGACAGGACGTTGCGATAGAAGATGCCGCCGTAGCTGGCGAGGGAGACCACGCCCTCTTGAATGCGCGCTCCCGCACCGTCGTTCAGGCCGACGACCGGAGCACCGACCTTGAGGGCAAGGTCCATCAGCTTGTGGATCTTCTCGGCGAACACCTCGCCGAGCGCCCCGCCGAACACGGTGAAGTCCTGGCTGTAGACGAAGACCTTTCGGCCCTCGATCATGCCCCAACCGGTGATCACGCCGTCGGTGTACGGACGCTCCTCGAGGCCCGCCGTATGCGCCCGGTGGCGGGCCAGGAGGTCGAGTTCGTGGAATGAACCGGGATCGAGCAAGTACTCGACCCGCTCACGGGCGAGCATCTTGCCCTTGGCGTGCTGCCGCTCGACCGATCGGGGCGAGCCCGGGTTGAGCGCCTGGGAGCGGCGTTCTTCGAGATCGGCAAGCTTGTCGTTCATCGGGTTTCCGCTGGACACGGCCACGACGCTAACGCGTCTGCGCCATGCCCCGTCCATTGCGGTCACCGTGCCGCCGGGGTGTCAGCGATGGAGCCGCGCGCTCATCGATACCACTGCGAGATCGTCTCTCCCCAACAGAGCGCCAGCCAGGCGCCGGCGGCGAGAGCCGGGCCGAATGGAATCGTCGCCGGACCAGGGTTGCCATCGGCCGCCGTGCGCCGCCGGCTGAGCATCAGGGCCGGGCCCGCTGCGATGGCCCCCAGAACGAAACCCAGCCCAAGGCCGAGCCCCACCCGACTCAGCCCGTACCAACCAAGTGTCGCCCCGATGAGGGTCCCGTACGTGACGTCACCGAAGCCGAGCCCTTCGGGCGAGACCAGATGCACGGCGAGAAGACCGATACCCGCTGCTGCGGCGCCGAGGAATGCCTGCAGGACCCGGCTGCGGTCACGCTCCACCCACGCGGCGATCGCCTGGATGGCGAGGACCACGCCGATCGAGGGGAGCACGATGCGATGCGGCAGCCGTCGTTCACGGACGTCGATGACGACCAGAACGCACGACACGGCCGTGAACACCAGCGCCGCCGGCAGGACCGGACCGAAACCCAACGCACCGACGGTCGCCGACAGGACGGCGAGACACACGGCGATCGTCCCGATCGCCCCCAGTGCGCCGTATCGTCCATCCGCGCCGGGCAAGACCCGCGATCGCTCCGCCAGAGCTCTTTCCGCCAACATCATGCTCACATTCTCGACCGCCCGGACCGACTCTCCAACGCGCCAACCGGCCCATTCACATCACGGCGTGTAGTCGTCACCATCTGTTGCGGCTCTTGAGGTTGACTCGCCGATTGAGCTGCGACGTGGAGGCGTAAGGTTGACCCGGTTGCATCGGAACTTCCGGACCGCGAGGCTGGTCCGGTGCGCCTTGCCATTCTTCCCCCTGTCGCCCCGATGCTCGCCAAGCTCACCCCGGACATCCCCGAGGGTGACGGATGGCTGTACGAGCCGAAGTGGGACGGCTTCCGTTGCGTGGTGTTCCGCGACGGCGACGAGATCGAGTTGGCCAGCCGCAACGAGCGGCCGTTCACCCGCTACTTCCCGGAATTGCTCGCCCCGCTGCTCGCCGCGCTTCCCGACCGGTGCGTGGTCGACGGCGAGATCGTGATCCCGGCGACGGCCGATTCGGGGGGCGCCGGGCTCGACTTCGACGCCTTGCTACAGCGCATCCATCCGGCCGCCTCGCGGGTCAAGCGTCTGGCCGCCGAGACTCCGGCGTCGTTCGTCGCCTTCGACCTGTTGGCCTTGGGCGACGACTCCTTGATGGATCAACCGCTTGTCGAGCGGCGCCGGCTGCTCACCGAATGCCTGGTGCCGGGTCCGTCGATCCATCTCACGCCGAGCACCACGACGGCGGCCGTGGCCCGGGAGTGGTTCCGTCGCTTCGAGGGAGCAGGGCTCGATGGAGTGATCGCCAAACGCCTCGATGGGCCCTACACCCCCGACAAGCGCACGATGATCAAGGTGAAGCACGAGCGCACCGCCGAATGCGTCGTCGCCGGCTATCGCCTGCACAAGGACGGTCAGGGGGTGGGGTCGCTGCTCCTCGGCCTGTGGGATGACGAGGGGAAACTCCATCACGTCGGGGTCGCCGCCGGATTCAGCGTCGTGCGTCGGCGGGAACTCCTCGCCGAGGTCGCCCCACTCATCGACGATGCGTTGGATGGTCATCCGTGGCGGGAGTGGGCCGAGTGGATGGCCAACGAGGAGGCCACCCGGATGCCCGGAGCTGGGAGCCGATGGAACGCCGGCAAGGACCTCTCATGGACGGCCCTGCGTATCGAGCGTGTTGCCGAGGTGACCTTCGGTCAGTTACAGAGCGGCCGATTCCGCCACGGCGTGAAACTCGTGCGCTGGAGACCCGATCGCACCATCGAGAGTTGCACCTACGCGCAACTCGACGTCGCCGCGCCGGTGGCGTTCTCGGCCCTGTTCGAATAGGCGCGGACGCCGTCGATCAGGGGGCGACGCTCGATGTCGTTGCCGAGTTCGGACTGACGGCTGCCGTTTTCAGCGCGCCAGGAGCGGCAGTCGCAGCCGGGTCGGCGGCGACGGTCGAATCGCTCGTCGATTCGCCCGGGGTCGAGCCGACGGCGGCGATGACGAAGGTGCCCTGCACCGATGGAAGCGGGCCGTCGGTGTCCTGGGCGGTGACCGTCACGGTCCATTGACCGGCTACATCGAGAGGCACCCCGTCGAGCCGCATCGAGCCCTTTCCCTTGAGCACGGCGGCGACCTGCGGAATGTCGATGCCGCCGCCCCCGCCACCGGGTGCCAACAACTGCACATGCATGTCGACCAGGCCGGTGACCGGCTTGCGGACGGTGATCACGATCGTGTTGACGCCGGCCACCGCCGGGGCGGCACCGACGGTGACATCAATGCCGCCGTCCTTCATCGCCACCTCGGCGACGGCCTTGACCCGGCTTGATGTGACGGCATCGGCAACGCCCGGTGGCACCGAGTTGAGCATCCACGACGCCAGCCCCATCACTACGACGCCCACCAGCAACTCGGCGCTGAACGCCCGGCGGAGTCGGCCGGCGGCCCGGCCGGTCAGTTGCGCCGAGCGATCGAGCTTGGTGCGCACCGTCTGACGATTGACGGTGGCGACGTATGCGAGCAGCGCCACACCCACGGCCTTGAGGGTCAGCAGGCGCCCATAGCCGGTGTTGAACAGGGCGCTGCCGCCACCGGCCAACTGCATCACGCGGATGACGCCCGAGACCACCACGCCGATCAACGCCGGTCCGGCCAGGCGACTGAACCCGCGTACGGCATGGAGGAGGTCTTCGTCGCCGGGTCCGATCACGACCACCCGGGCCAACAGGGCCACGCCACCGAGCCACACGGCGAACGACAGGGCATGGACGATCGAGGCCCCGGCGCCGAGGGCTGAACCGCCCGCCTCGCCGGAGCGGCTGAAGCCATAGGTGAGCAGCGCCAGCGTCGGCGCAGCGAACGCCGGAATCTGGGTCGAGGCGTCGACGACCCGCTCAGGGACGAGCACCACCCAGCCGCTGGCCGCCACGAACACGAAGCGCAGCAGCAGGGCGCTGCCGCCGGGCAGGTCGCGCAGATCGAGCAGGCCGGTGGGGCTGAGCGATGCGCCGATCGACTCGCCGGTGCCCCGGGCCCGTGTGGTGACCATCAACACGAACGTCCCGAGCAGGGCGACCAGCCAGACGGTGCGCAGGTAACGCGACGTGATCACATACTCAACACCCTCGGGCCAGGCCAGGGCGATGACGGCGAGCCCGCCGAACACGCAGGCCAAGCCGAGCGTCGCCGCCCAGCGAGCCAGCACCGACAGGATCGAGGCCATTCCGCCACCGGAGTCCGACGACCCGGTCGTACCCGGGGTCGGCGGGCCGACCGGCTGATCACTCGACGCGGTCGTGGGTGTCGTGTCGGCCGGCGTGGCCTCGCCGGGCGCGGCCGTGCCCGAGACCGGCGGTACCGCAGTCGCTGGCGTCGTGGCGACGACCGGCGAGGCCTGGCCGACGTTGAACGTGTACTCGCCGGTGGTGCCCTCGACCGACCACTTCACCCGGTAGGTGCCGGCCGGGAGGATGGAACTGATCGGCGCCGCCCACTGATCGGCGCTGTCGAGCCGCTTGGCCGGCTGGGTGGGAACGGTCAGATTGTTGGCGTCGCTGAGGATGATCTCCGGCTCGGTGTTCAACGCCTCGCTGAACACCAAAATCAGTTGCGGTGGCGACACGGCGAGCGTCGAGCCGGGGGCGGGCGAGGAGTCGGCGGTGATCTGCGGAACGGCCCAGGCGCGCGGCGCGGCGAGCAGGCCCACTGCCACCAGGGCAGCCAGCAGCGCGGGAAGAGCTCGCTTGACGGACATGTCAGTTGTCACGGTACTGGCGATGACCTGTCGAAATCCGGCATTCGGCGCTCGGGCAAGCGCCCCCGGCCACCTATCCTCGAATCCGTGGCCACACCTGCGCTCTACCGTCGCTATCGACCTCGTCGTTTCGGCGAGCTGAAGGGTCAGGAACATATCGTTCGATCGCTGCAGACGGCGGTCCAAACAGGACGGGAAGGTCAGGCGTACCTGTTCTCCGGGCCGAGGGGCACGGGGAAGACCTCGACGGCGCGCATTCTGGCCAAGGCGCTCAACTGCGAGCACCTTGACAACGGCGAGCCGTGCTGTGAATGCGACTCGTGCCTGGCCGTCGAGGCGGGCACGAGCTACGACGTCCACGAACTCGACGCCGCCTCGAACAACGGCGTCGACGCCATGCGCGAGCTGATCGAGCGGTCGATGCTCGGCACCCCCGGGCGACACAAGGTGTACATCCTCGACGAGGTCCACATGCTGAGCAAGGGGGCTGAGGCCGCGCTGCTCAAGACGCTTGAGGAACCCCCACCCCATGTGGTCTTCGTGTTGGCCACGACCGATCCGCAGAAGGTGTCCGAGACGATCCGCAGCCGCTGCCAACCGCTGCAATTCCATCTGCTGCCGATGGATGTGATGGAAGAGCACGTCCGCTGGTTGATCGGCGACGCCGGCCTCGCCGTGCAGGAGGACGCCATCGAGGCAGTGCTGCGCCAGGGCGGCGGATCGGCGCGCGACACGCTCTCGGCGTTGGAGTTGATCGCCACCTCGGGCGGGGCGGCACCCGACGTCACCCCCCTCGACGAGTTCATCGAGTCACTCATCGAACACGACCCCGCCCGCGCCCTCACCGCCGTGGCCGCTTCCGTCAATCGCGGTCGCGATCCGCGCACCCTGGCCGACGAACTGGTCGTTCACCTGCGCAACTGTTTCCTGTCGTTGATGGCCCCCGAACTGGTCGTGCTTCCCGACCGGCGAGCCACCGAGGTCGCCGCCCTGGCCCACAGACTCGGCGCGGCCGGGACCGTACGGGCGATCGAGACCATCGGCGCAACGCTCGTCGAGATGCGCCACGCCCCCGATCCTCGGGTGTTGCTCGAGGTCGCCCTGGTCAAGCTGACCAGCGCCGCGGCCGACGCCGGTGTCGGCGCGCTCCTCGCCCGCATCGAGCGTTTGGAGCAACAGATCGCTGCCGGGGGCACCGTCGCCCCGGCACCCGCCCGCGGTTCCGCACCGCCGCTGCGACCATCTGCTGGTGGCCCGGTGGGAGGCGGACCTGCGACCGACACTTCGCCGTCACGACCCCCGGCGGCCGGCTCGACGGCCGGCTCTCCGGCCGCCGGTGCCCCGGGGGGCAGGCCGGTTCTCGGCGGTCGCCTCGGTGGTCGCGGTGCCGGTCCCGGCACAGGCGGACCGGCGACGACCACTCCGTCGGCGGTCCAAATCGCCGCCCCGGCAGCATCGACGACAGCGACCTCGATCGGCGGGTCCTCGCCGACAGCTCCGACGACACAGCCGGGTCCGGTCTCCACCGAGCCAGGTCGCACCGCGTCGTCCGGGCCGGCCGATCGCCCGACCGTCAGCAGTAACGCCCCCGGCGGCGTCCAAGCCGGGTCAGCCGGCCCGACCGGACCGCTCGACACGGCAACGCTCGCTCGCCGATGGAGCGACGACGTACTTCCCAAGCTGCGACCCCTGGCCAAGGCGCTGTACGCCGATGCCCGACTGGAGCCGACCGGAGCGGGCGAGGTCCGTGTCATGGTGCCGGCCGCCCTGCAACAGCGCGCCGAGGAGCACCGGGCAGCCGTCGAGGCGACGTTGGTCGCCGAACTCGGCCACGCCATCACGATCACGCTCGTCGCCGGGACGGGCCTGTCGGAAGCGGGCCGCCCCGAGCCGGCGGCCGGCGGTCCGTCCTCGCCTGACCTGCCGCCCGAACCCGAGCACGAGAACGACATCGATCTGTCGGAGCTGACCGACGCGCCGACGGTGCCGCGGATGTCGGGGATCGAGCGCGTCGCTGCCGCGTTTCCCGGAGCGCAGTTGATGGACGAGGACCACTGAGTTGGCCGCCACGTACGCCGCGCCGGTGCAGGCGCTGATCGACGAACTCGGCCGACTTCCCGGCATCGGCCCCAAGTCGGCCCAACGGATCGCCTTTCACCTGCTGAAGATGCCCGCAGAGGATGCCCGGCGGTTGGCGACGTCGATCACGGAAGCCAAGGATCGGGTGCGATTCTGTGCCCGCTGCTTCAACGTGTCCGAAGGCGAGATATGCGGCATCTGCCTCGACGAGCGGCGCGACCAGACCATGCTGTGCGTCGTCGAGGAAGCCCGCGACATCATGGCGATCGAAAAGACCGGCGAGTTCCGCGGTCGATATCACGTCCTCCTCGGAGCGATCAGCCCGATCGACGGCATCGGCCCCGAGCAGCTGAAGGTGCGCGAGTTGCTCACCCGCCTGCAGACCGAACAGGTGGAGGAGATCATCCTGTGCACCAACCCGAACATCGAGGGCGAGGCCACGGCGTTGTACCTCGCCCGTCTGCTCAAGCCGGTCGGAGTGACGGTGACCCGGATCGCCAGCGGGCTGCCGGTAGGCGGTGACCTGGAGTACGCCGACGAGTTGACCCTCGGCCGCGCCCTCGAGAACCGTCGCACCCTCGACGGCTGACCAGCCGGCCCGGCCGTCGTGCTGCGCGGCCGATCGGCGGGATATCGTCGCCGTCGTGGAGGATCTCGATCGCACGGCCCTGTTGCGACTGCGTCACATCGGCCAGCGATACACCGACAACCGCCGCACGATCGTGTCGGTGCTGGCCACGGCCGGCTCGCCATTGACCATCCCCGAGATCCGCGACGCTCGCCCGGAGCTGGCCCAGAGTTCGGTCTACCGCAGCCTCGTCACCCTGGAGCAGGCGGGCGTCGTGCAGAAATTGGTCACCAACGACGAGTGGGCCCGGTTCGAACTGGCCGAGGACCTGACCGAGCATCATCACCATCAGATCTGCTCGAACTGCGGGTCGATGCGTGATTTCACGATCTCGGCCCGGTTGGAACTGGCGATCGACGAGGCGCTGGCCAAGGTTGCCGAGACGACCGGCTTTCATCTCCAGCACCACCGGCTCGATCTCATCGGCCTCTGCCAGACCTGCGGGTAGCTCTGCTACGCCTGCGGAACACAAGGCTGCTGCGGGACACGGCTGGTGGAAAACAGCGCTGGGGCACCACATTCCGAGCTGGTAGCGGGCGGACAGGCCAGCTCGAATCGTGGTGCCCCAGATGGGGTGTCGCTTTCGTTTCCGTCAGCGGCGATCAGTTGTTGCAGTTATATTACGATCATTGCGACGGTATGTCAAGTGTTTCTTCCTGAATTTTCTTCGAGTTCAGGATTTTGACGAATCGTCCTTGGGATGCTTGACGACCCACTCACGAACCGTGGCAATCAGGACCGTGAATTCATCCTGTCGGGCATTGAGGAACGACATCTGGGCGTCAAGGGCATCTACCCGCGCACGCAGAGCGTGAATCAGGCCGAGTAGCTCGGCAGAGTCACCCGAAGTACCGGAGTCACTGCCTGGATCAATGCGAACTGACGCGGGGGTAACCTCATTACGAATCGATGACGAAACGACGCTCGAAGTCACTGCTTCGGCCAGGCGAGCCGACATCACCCGATCGCGTTCGGCAAGCCGATCCGAGATCCATCGCTCCAAGCCGACGAGTGTCTGCTGTCGCGTCTGGCGCTCCTCGTCGAGGCGACGTTCGAGATGAGCCTGGAGTTCGTCGAGTTGCGCCCCGAGCAAAGACAGCTCGGGATCCTGAACTTGGGACATCGCTTCACCGTCCTCTCCAGCAAAGCAACGAGCGTACGACAAAACTCGATCCTTTGGAAAGGGGTAAACGCTTGAATGGGTCGAATGGCTCGCGTTCCGTGAGAAAATCCCGCCATTGGCGCTGGTATCACCACCCACAGCGCATTATGCACGTCTACTCGTCGTGTCGAGTTTGACGCGGGGTGGTGAGGGTTCGCTCAACATCCACATGCAGGCTCATCGTCGTCGAGATTCCCATTGTCGTCGGACCCGCTAGTTGAGAATCGTTCTTATATCTCATAGGCTGAACCCGTGACTCATACCCCACCCTCGTCACATGCGCTGGCCGCCGAGGATCTTGGTGTGCACTACGGCGGGCGCGCCGCCCTGGTCGACGTCTCGTTCGGGGTTGGGCGCGGAGAACTGGTCGGCGTGATCGGGCCGAACGGGGCGGGGAAGTCGACGTTGTTCAAAGCCTTGGCCGGATTCGTGCCGCACACAGGCGAGGTGTTCCTCAACGGGGTGTGCTGTCACCACCGCCAACGCACGAGCATCGCCTTCATCCCCCAGCGGGCCGATTTCGATCTCGATTTCCCGATCACCGTCGGGGAGTTGGTCCTCGGCGGGCGGCGTCGGTTCCGGCGGTGGTGGGGTCGGCCGTCGGCTGCCGATCACGACGCGGCGGCCATGGCCCTGGCCGAGGTCGATCTGGCCGGCTACGACCGCCGGGCCATCGGCACGCTGTCGGGCGGACAGGCCCAGCGCGCCTTCCTGGCCCGGGCGCTGGCCCAGGACGCCGACGTTCTGCTCCTCGATGAAGCCCTGTCCGGAGTCGATGCGCCGACGACCGAGGAGCTGTTCGAGCTGTTCGACCGTTTGGCCGCCCGCGGTGTGACGATCCTGGTGTCGACCCACGACCTGGCGATCGCCCGGCGCAGGTTTCACCGCTGTATCGCCATCAACCGCACGATCCAAGGAGACGGACCTCCGTCTGTGGTGCTCGGTACCGAGATCCTCGACGCAACGTTCGGCTCGGCCCGACTCGCCGTTCGCCCATGAGGTGGCTGCTCGACCCGTTCGCCTCGGGCTTCACCCAGCGGGCGGCATTGACCTGCGTGCTGGTCGGGATACTCGCTCCCACCGTCGGCACCTGGATCGTCCTGCGCCGGCTCGCCTATCTCGGTGACGCGATGAGCCATGCCACCGTCGGCGGAGTGGCGGTGGCGTTCGCCATCGGCGGCGCCTCGTCGATCGTGATCGGCGCGCTGGGGGCCGGGGTGGTGATGGCGCTGCTGCTCGCGTTGCTGTCGGCCAATCGCCGCATCGGCCAGGACGCGGTGATCGGGGTGATCGAAAGCGCCCTGTTCGCCATCGGAGTGATCATCATCTCCCGCCTGGAAACCAGCCGCGAACTCACCCACGTGCTGTTCGGCGACCTGTTGACCGTTCGATGGACCGATGTGTGGTTGAACCTCGGGCTGACCATCGGCAGCGTCGCCGTCGTCGTCGTGTTGTTCGGCGACCTGCGGATGTCGACGTTCGATCCGGCCCATGCGTCGCAGGTCGGGGTGCGGGTACACGCCGTGCAGGTGACGCTGCTGCTCCTCCTGGCCGTGACCGTGGTCGTCAGTCTGCGCACGGTCGGCACGTTGATGTCGGTCGCCATGCTCGTCACCCCGGCGGCCACGGCGCGCTTGGTGACCACCGACGTGCGATCGATGACGATGATCGGCATCGCCCTCGGTGTGGTGTCGTCGCTCGTCGGCTTCGTCGCCGCCTATCACCTCGACGCCTCGCCCGGCGCGGTGATCGCCCTCACCGCGGCACTGCTGTTCACCATCGTCTACGCCGCCAGCCTGCCGCGCCGCATGCGGCACCACGTGCGAGCGGCCTGAAGCCGTCGGCGACGATTTGCAGACGTGCCCTACAGACTGCGCACCAGGAGGGCGTCGCCCTGACCGCCACCGCCGCACAGGGCCGCCGCGCCCAACCCGCCACCGCGGCGGCGCAGTTCGTGCAGGAGCGTCAGCGCCAAACGGTTTCCACTCATTCCGATCGGGTGACCGAGGGCGATCGCGCCGCCGTTGACGTTGACGACGTCGTCGGTGATGCCGAGTTCGGCCATCGAGGCGATCCCGACGGCGGCGAATGCCTCGTTGATCTCGTACAGACTGACGTCGGCGAGCGATAATCCGGCCCTGGCCAGGGCCTTGTTGATCGCCCTGCTCGGCTGATGGAGCAGTGAGGTGTTGTCGGGGCCGGCCACCATGCCGTAGCCGACGACCTGGCCGAGCGGTTGCACGCCGCGGGCGTCGATCGCCCGCTGCGACATCATCACCAGGGCGGAGCCACCGTCGGAGATCTGCGAGGCGTTCGCCGCGGTGATCGTGCCACTCTTGTCGAACGCCGGCTTCAGCGTGGCCAGGCTCTCCATCGTCGTGCCCGGGCGGACACCTTCGTCGGTCTCCACGATCAGCGGCTCACCCTTGCGTTGCGGGATCGACACGGCGACGATCTCGTCGGCCAGACGACCGTCCTTGATGGCGTTCGCGGCGCGCTCGTTGGACTTCATCGCCAAGTCGTCCTGTTGCTCGCGGGTGATGCCGCCGGCGGTGTACCGCTCGGTCGAGGTGCCCATGAGGCAGGCGTCGAACGCGCACCACAGGCCATCCTTGATGATCGCGTCGGCCATCTCGGTGTTGCCGTAGCGCAGCCCACCACGCACCCCCGACACGATGTGTGGTGCGTTGGTCATCGACTCCATGCCGCCGGCGATGACGATGTCGGCATCACCCGCGGCGATCATCTGATCGGCGAGGTAGATCGTGTTCAGACCGGACAGGCAGACCTTGTTGATGTTCACCGACGGGACGTGCATGGGGATGCCCGCCTTCACCGCCGCCTGACGTGACGGCACCTGGCCCTGGCCCGCCATCAGCACCTGGCCCATGAGCACGTGCTCGACTTCCTCGGGAGAGACCCCGGCCCGGCGCAGCGCCTCTTTGATGGCAAACCCGCCCAGGTCTGCAGCGGTGAACGAGGCGAGCGCGCCGCTCATCTTGCCGATCGGGGTGCGGGCTCCGGCGACGATGTACGAACCAGGCATGGTGATCCTCCAGGGCTTCGACTTGCCGTCAGCGTACCGATCCGGGCTATGACACGGCCGTGCCGAACAGCCGGCCGATGCCGTATGTCACGGCCGAGGCGGCGATCACGATGGCCAGTTGACGCGTCGCGCCCTGGCGCAGCGGACGCCCCGACGACCACGAGATCCACGCTCCGACGCCGAGGGCGGCCACACCGGTCAACGCCGAGGACCACAGCATGCCGGCGGTACCCGAGGTGAAGAACCATGGCAGGAGCGGCACGAGCGCACCACCGGCGAACAGGACCAGTGAGGTGAGGGCGGCCGTCATCGGTGAGCCCGTCTCGTCGGGATCGATACCGATCACATTGCGGGCGGCGAACTCGAGCAGGCGATCCTCCTCGATGCCCATTTCCGACGAGGCGAGTTTCGAGGTGGAGGTGTCGAGCCCGATCTCCTCCAGTCGCTTGACCAGCTGATCGAGCACGATCTGAGGATTCCGTTCGAGCAGCCGCCGCAGCCCGCCGAGCACACCGCCGTACAGTTCGACCTGGGCGCGCACGCTGACCCACTCCCCAGCCGCCATCGAACATGCCCCGGCGATCAGTGAGGCGAATCCGGCCAGCCGTACCGCCCCCTGCCCGGCCGAGGCGCCGGCGACACCGAGGATCAGGCACAGGTTCGAGACCAGTCCGTCGTTGACACCGAGTACTGCGGCGCGTGCTCCTCCCCGAGCGACACGCTGGGCCTGGGCCTTCAACTCGGCCGCATCGGCCGTGGCGTCTTCGATGTATGGAGCGATGCTGGCCATCTCCCCAGCATGGCGCGCGGCGCCGACGCCTCAGGTACAGCGCAACGCCTTGACGAGTGATGCCAGGTTGCGCTGCTGGATCGAGATATAGCTGGCGCCCGCATCGAGTCGGTCCTGGACGATCGTCTCGACCGGATCCAACACGTCGGTCGTCGCCCCGATGTCATGGGCGATCGTGTCGGCCAAGGCGGGTGGCACTCGTTCCTCGAAGAAGACGGTCGTCACCCCATCGGCCTTTGCGGCCGCGGCGATCGCTTCCATGCTCTTCGGATCGGGTTCGGCATCGGGTGAGATCCCGGCGATCGGGATCTGGTGCAGGCCGTACCGGTGAGCGAGGTAGCCGAACGCCCGGTGACTGGTGACGATCGTTCGACTCCGGCAGTGAGCCAATGCCGTACTGAACTCGTCGTCCAAGGCGCGGAGTTCGGCGTCATAGGCGCCGGCGCGAGCGGCAATCTCGGACGCCTGCGCCGGGACGGCCCGAGCGAGTTGCGTCGCAACCGCGTCGGTGATCCTGACCATGTTCAGCGGGTCGACCCACACGTGGGGGTCGATGTTGCCGTCGAGCACCTCACCGGTCACCTCGCCGGTGGTTCCCTCGAGCTGCGGTGTGACAGGAAGCAGGTCGACGCTGTCCAACAGATCGATCTTGACGACGCCCCCGTCGAGCGCGTCGACGACCCGTTGCACCGCGGGCTGGAATCCCTTCCCCAGGTAGAAGACGATGTCGGCCGACTCGAGTTTGGTCACCTTCTTCGCCGTCAGCTCCAGGTCGTGCGGTTCGCCACCAGCGGGGGTGAGATCGAGCACCCGGACCGCATCGCCACCGACCCGCCGAACAACCTCCCCGATGGGATAAAAGGCGACCGCGGCGGTGATCGCGGCGTCGTCGGCCGCCGGGCGAGCCCCGCCGGCGCTGCCGCGGGCGGCGCATGACGCCATCGCCAGCGACGCCGCTGCGATGAGTCCGACGCACCGGTGCATGGGAACAACCTATCAGAAATCAGGAATGGTTCCCATTTCTGATGGGAGACTCCCATCCCGTTCCGGGGCCTGTTTCGGGGCCTGGTCCGGGGCCTGTTCCGGGACGGGGGTTCCGGGACGGGGGTTCCGGGACTGGACGCTTCGATTACCCATCGGTAACATTGCTCGATGAAGCAGATCCTCGAAGCGATTCAGGCCGGTGCGACTGGCGACGAACTGGCGGCGTTGCCCCTGCCCGAGGCCTACCGGGCGGCGTTCGTGCATCGCGACGATGCGGGCATGTTCGAGGGAGTGGCGTCGAGGGACAAGGACCCTCGCCAATCGATCCGCATCGGCGATGTCGCCACTCCCGAGTTGGCGCCCGACGAGGCGTACGTCGCCGTGATGGCGTCGTCGATCAACTTCAACACCGTATGGACGTCGATCTTCGAACCGCTCCCCACATTCGGCTTCCTCGACCGTTTGGGCCGCGAGAGCGTGTGGGGCAAACGTCATGCCCTGCCGTATCACGTGATCGGGTCCGATGCGTCGGGCGTCGTCTTGCGGGTCGGTTCTGCGGTGCGCAACTGGCGACCGGGCGACCGGGTCACCGTCCACTGCAACTATGTCGATGACCAGGACCAGAGCTCGCACGACGACTCGATGCTCGCGGCCAACCAGCGCATCTGGGGGTTCGAGACCAATTTCGGCGGATTGGCCGACCTCACCGTGGTCAAGGCCAACCAGCTGATGCCCAAGCCGACCCATCTCACCTGGGAGGAATCGGCCGTCAATGCCCTGTGCAATTCGACCAGCTACCGCATGCTGGTCAGCGACAACGGGGCGCGGATGAAGCAGGGTGATTCGGTACTCATCTGGGGGGCGACGGGCGGCATCGGCGGCTACGCGATCCAATACGTGCTCAACGGTGGGGGCACCCCGGTCGGCGTCGTCTCATCCCCCGAGAAGGTGGCGTTGCTCAACGAACTGGGTGTCGAGGCGGTGATCGACCGCAAGGCCGAGGACTACCGCTTCTGGGCCGACGAACATACGCAGGACGAGAGCGAGTGGCGGCGACTGGGCAAGAAGATCCGGTCGATGATCGGTGACGACGTCGACATCGTGTTCGAACACCCGGGCCGTCAGACGATGGGGGCCTCGGTGTTCGTCTGCAAGCGGGGCGGTACGGTCGTCACCTGCGCGGCCACGGCCGGCTACATGGTGGAGTTCGACAACCGCCATTTCTGGATGAAGCTGAAGAATCTGAAGGCCTCCCACTTCGCCAACTACGCCGAGGCATGGAAGGCCAACCAGTTGATCGACGCCGGGCGCATCCAACCGCTCCTGTCCGACGTCTACCCGCTGACCGGCGTCGGCGAGGCCGCCAGAAAGATCCATCGCAACGAGCACGAGGGCAAGCTCGGCATCCTGTGCCTGGCACCGGCCGAGGGGCTCGGCATCAACGACCCGGCCAAGCGCGAGCGAATCGGTGAGGACAAGATCACGGTGTTCCGCCGCCACGGCGGATAGAGACGCCCCGTCACCGACACGGCGACGCGACACCGCGGCATGTCGGCGATCGCCTCGATTCCGCTATGAATGCGGCTATGAACGCGAGCGTGCACCAGGCACCGATAGGCACCGCCTGATGGCGTACGACGAGATCCGCATCGGCGCCGACGGAGTCCCCCGGTGCTGGTGGCCGGGCGAGATCCCCGACTACATCGAATACCACGACTGCGAGTGGGGCAGGCCGGTGCCCAACGATCATCGACTGTTCGAGAAGCTGGTGTTGGAAGGCTTCCAGTCCGGCCTGTCGTGGTTGACCATTCTGCGGAAGCGGGAGAACTTCCGCGCCGCCTTCGCCCGGTTCGACCCCGTCGCCGTCGCCGGTTTCAACGACGACGACGTCGCCCGACTGCTCGCCGATGCCGGCATCGTCCGCCACCGAGGCAAGATCGAGTCGGCGATCAACAACGCCCGCGCCTGCTGCGACTTGATCGAACGGGAAGGTTCGCTCGCCGCCTATATCTGGCGGTTCGAGCCGACGACGGTCGAACGCGACCCCCGTCCCGACTACACCGCAGTGATCCCTTCGATCACGGCCACCTCTACGGCCATCTCGAAGGACTTGAAGAAACGTGGCTGGCGATTCGTCGGCCCGACGACCGTCTACGCCTTCATGCAGGCGATGGGATTGGTCAACGACCACCTCGTGGGCTGCACGACGCGCGACGAGTGTGATGTAGCGCGGAAGACATTCGTTCGACCGATCTAGAAGGCCGAACAAACTCGTAAAGTCTTGCCCTGACCTGCGCCCGCCGGCTCCGGCGCCCGCGCCGCCTCCGCCCGTCGTGACGAATCCTCCTCATCCGCCTCCTCCGCCGCCCGCTCCGGGTCCGCCGCCCTCCCCCGGCATGAAGGGCCCACCCGTGACCGACTGGGCTGGGGCGCGGGTTCCGGCTTACGGTGACGCCGTCAACCGAATGGCGGCCGCGGCCGCAACAAGCTGCACCTGATCGATATTGCCTCTGAGCTGGACATTCACGTTGTAGGTATCGTCGTGCCACTGGATCACGTGCAGGTCGATGCGGGCTGCGTTGCCCCATTGGTCCACCGACCGGCCCTTGTCGTCCCGCATTGCCGACACCCAGGTGTAGGCCCGACGGTCACCGATCTCGATGAGGTCGGTGTCGAACGCCAAGGCGTCGTTGAACCGGTCGGATGCCGTCCCCGTCGAGACGCTGACGTTGATCCGCGAACCGTCGGCGAGGGTATAGTCGGCAAACCTGCTCCACCACAGTTCGCCCTTCCCGTATGCCGACGGACCGACATCGATCAGGCCCAGGGAGGTGTCGAGCAGGGCGAACGTACTGTCGTCGCGTTGGACCACACCACCGCTGACAAGTCGGGACAGTTCGTCGTCGGCCAGGCCGCGGGCCTCCATCCAAGTCGCCGTCCCACCGGTATCGGCCGAGATGAACTCGGCGATCACCGGCCCGGTTCCGCCGACGAGGCGCGACGCCCGGTACTCGCGCACCCCGGTGTCCGGGACGTCGAGTGCCGAGTCGGTGAACAACGCCAGGGTGTCGGGTCCGAGCGGAAGACCCGCGGAGTAGCTGTTGATCACCACCACGCGGTCATCGCTCAGGTCCGAGCCGGTGAACACCTGGCGATGCCATCCGACCTGCGTACCCGACTTCTGCAGCTCCGGTCCACGGGCAACCGAAGCGACCGGAAGATCGATGGAGAACCGGGGGATCCCGCCCTCGGACTTCTCGGCCGCCGACACGACGAGCGTCGTCGACGGACTCGACCCGACACTCTCACCGGTATCGAGCGGTGCCCGGTTGAGAACGACGGCCACGACCGCCGCCGCGGCGATTCCGAGCACCACGGCGGTGGCGAGCCGTCGATGGCTCGTCGGGCGCAGGTCGGTCAGAGGAACGATCACCGTGTCGAGGTGGGGTACGACGAGCGGCTCCGACCCGGTCGGCGATGCGGTCAGTTCGTCGAGCGCTTCACGCAGCCGGGCGACGAGGAAGTCATCGGTCATCACAGTTCGATCTCCTGACGCAGGGCGGCGAGGCCACGATGGATGAGGGTGCGCACCGTCGTGGGACGGCAGTCGAGAGCGGCGGCGATGTCGGCCTCGGGCCAGTCGGCCCAGTAGCGCATGACGACCGCGGCCCGTTGCCGGTACGGAAGCCGGGCCAGTGCGTCGAGCATCTCGTTGGCGACCGCCGACACCGGGGCGTCGGTGATGCCGAGGCGTTCCACACGGCGCAGGTCTCGCTGGTTCGTGCGGTGCCACGAGGCGCACACATTGGCGACGGTCGTACGCAGGTAACCGCCCGGGTTGTCGAGACGGTACAGGCGTTGACCGACGCGGAGCAGGGCATCCTGAGCGAGCTCTTCGCCGATCGCACGGTTGCCGATCAGTGCAGTCGCCCACCGCACGGCGTCAGTGTGGTGCGACCGATAGAAGCTCTCGAAGTCCTGCACCCCGGCGGCCCCTGACGTTGCTCGGGTGATCATGGACATACTGGTCTGACGCCGCCGGTCGGTGAAGTCGTTGCGCGTCCGGGGAACATTTCCACGACGTGGGCCGGCTGGTTTCCGCGCCGACGGTCGCAGCGGGCACGATGGCTGGATGCTGTTGACCGAGATCGATCATGTGGCCATCGCCGTTCGCGACCTGGAGGCGGCCATCGACTACTACCAGCGGGCGTTCGGGGCGACGGTCGATCACCGCGAGGTCGTCGAACGCGACGGTGTGGAGGAGGCCCTGTTGAGGGTCGCCGAGAGTTACATCCAACTGCTGACCCCGACCCACGACGGGTCGCCGGTCGCCAAGGCGATCGACAAGCGCGGCGAGGGGCTGCATCACATCGGCTACCGGGTCGCCGATTGCGCCGAGGCTCTCGCCGCGATGGTCGCCGCCGGTGCCACCCCGATCGATCACGCGCCGCGCCCCGGGTCGCGCGGGACCACCGTGGCCTTCATCCATCCGAAGGGAAGCTTCGGAACGCTGATCGAACTCGTCCAGGAGTAATCGGCCAGGAGCAGCCGGCCACCTCGGACACGCAGGGTGACGAATCCCCTTCCCAACCGCCAAAAAGGGGAATAGCCTAGGCGTAGTCCATTATGCCTACCCTCCCGCCTACGGCCTATCAGCTCGCTCATACGTTGATGCGCGCCTCGTGGAAGGTGCGCAGGCCGCGCTCACTCGGAGTGAAGGTGATCGCCACCTACGAACGACGGGTCATCCTGGTACGTCACCACTACGGCGACCGCCGGTGGATGCTGCCCGGCGGCGGCATCAAACGTCACGAATCGATCCACGAGTGCATGCGCCGGGAGCTGTTCGAAGAAACCGGGCTCGATCTCGGCGAGCTGGCCGCCGAGGCGATGATCGCCGGCGTGTTCGAGTCGACGGCCGAGAGCAAGCGCGACGTGGTGATCGTGCCCCGGATCGAGTTGCGTTCCGAACCGGTGCTGGTCGCCCGCCACGAGATCGCCGAGGTGACCCTCGCCCCGCTCGACGACCTGCCCGACGACCTCAGCCCCTCGGCCCGGGCACTATTGGCCAACGCCGAGGAGCAGGCCTTTCCGGTCGGCCACTGGGGCTGACGCGGTCCGGTCCCGGTTCGGGTCGGGCGGCCTTCGGCGCTGGCGGGCCGCTAACCTGGTAGACGGAACGATGGCAGAGCGGCCAAATGCATCCGCCTTGAAAGCGGAAGGGGCGCAAGTCCCCGGGGGTTCAAATCCCTCTCGTTCCGCTTGTGGTGTTCTTGGGGTGCCCTGAGTTGTCCTGAGCAATGCTCTGACCAGGGCGAATGTGCCCTGAGTGGTCCTGACGTGTCCTGAGTATTCTGGGGCGTCACTCTCGCGGTCACTCTCGTTCTAGGCTGCGAGAGTGGCACGCGCACCCAAGGGCAAGCAGGTAAGGATTGAAGGCCGGCTGACGGCGGTCGGTGGCAAGGTGTCGAACCGCGAAGGCTCGACCTACTACGACAATTCGGCCCAATGCTGGCGAGCGACGTTCTGGCTTCCCGGTGAGTCTCGATCGCGGGCGGTGCGTGCCAAGACTCGTGAGGCCGTCGAGCGGAAGCGGGACCAGCGCCGGGCCGAGTTGCTCGCCGAGGCCGCTCGAGCGCCCTCGAAGTTCACTCGCGACACCACAGTTCACGAGATGGGCCAGTGGTGGCTGACGACGATCGCTCGCCACCGATTGCGGCCATCATCGTTTGGCGAGGTGACCCAACGGCTCACCCGAGGTCGGTTGCGCGACTTGGCCGATATCCCTGTAGTCGACCTGACCGCCGAGGACGTGTCGACCTGGCTGGGTGCTCTACTCGGCGGCGATTCGCCTCTGGCAGCCAACACGGTCTCGTCCAATCGCTCCACGCTTCGTCTCGTGATCGAATCGGCCGCCGAGCACGGCCTCGTCGACCGCAACGTGGTTGCCAAGACGAAGCGCCCGAAGATTCCTGAGTCGGCGGCCGAGGCGTTGTCGCCCGTCGATGCCCGCCGGCTGATCGATGCTTGCGAGGACTCGCGCTACGGCGTTGCCGTCGCACTCCTGTTCCATCAAGGTTGGCGAGTCTCGGAGGCCTTGGGGTTGGCGTGGTCGGACCTTGATCTCGATGCCGGCACCGCCGCGATCCACCGTGCCGTGGTCGGCGTCAAGGGTGGCGAGCGTCGTCTCGGCCCACCGAAGTCGAAGGGCTCCAAGGGGGAGCACCGGCTGACTCCTGGTGTTGTCGATCGACTCCGACGCCATCGTGTCGCCCAGGCCGCCGAGCGTCTCGCGGTGGGCGTGTTCTGGCCCGAGCACGTCTACGAGGGCCGTACTGTTGATCTCGTGTTTCGGACGCCCGAGGGCAATCTGGTGGCGCGCCAGCACATCGA
>JANMJD010000026.1:0-19034 GCA_031371195.1 Actinomycetes bacterium
GCGGACATCGAGCAGGAGGTCGGCGACCTCGTCGGTCGACACCAGTTCGCGGTTCAACATCTCGGCGAGCGCCTTGTCGATCACGGACAGCGCCTCTGAGATCACAGCCGCCGCTTCGCGAGTCTCGGTCATCGCTCCTCCTGTGAACGTGTGTGCCCTCGTAACCGGGGGACATGATCAGCGTACCCTGACGGCGACTGAGTTGCGGTTCATCGTACCGATCCGTTGAAGCGGACGTGTCGACCTGGCCTATCGGCCTACGGGACATCCGTCACGCAATCGAGCAGTCGGCCACCTACGATCGCCGGAATGGAACTCGCCGGAAAAGTCGTCGTCGTCACCGGATCGGCGGGAGGGATCGGACGGGCGCTCGCCCGGCGCTTCCATTCGGCGGGAGCCGCCGGTGTCGTCATCGCCGACACCAACGCCGCGGGCACCGCCGCGGTTGCCGACGAGCTCAACGCCACCCGGGCCGACTCGGCGATGGGAATTGTCGCCGACATCTCGACCGAAAACGGGAACCGGGCACTGATCGATGCCGCCCAGCAACGGTTCGGTCCGATCGATCTGTTCTTCGCCAATGCCGGCGTCGGCGGGGGGACCGATCTGGAGACACCCCAGAGCGAGTGGCGCACGGCGTTCGCCGTCAACATCGAGGCCCACGTCTTCGCCGCCCAGTTACTCGTGCCCGGATGGGTCGAGCGGGGTCACGGCTACTTCTGTTCGACCGCGTCGGCGGCCGGGTTGCTCACCCAGATCGGCTCATGGCCGTACTCGGTGACCAAGCACGCCGCCGTCGGTTTCGCCGAATGGCTGTCGGTGACCTACGGCGATCGAGGTGTACGGGTCAGCTGCCTCTGCCCGATGGGGGTCAACACCAACATGCTCAACGCCCCCGACGGCGCCGGCATCGACCGGACGGCCGGCGATGTGGTGCGGGCTGCCGGGGTCGTCCTCGAACCCGACGACGTTGCCGAGGTGGTGATCGCCGGCATCCACGACGAGCGGTTCCTACTGCTCCCCCACCCCGAGGTGCTCACATTCTGGCAACGCAAGACCAGCGACTACGACCGTTGGCTCGTCGGCATGCGCCGACTCCAGGCCCGAGTGCAGGGCTCGTGACGGAGCAATCCCCCACCGACGGCTGGCCTGGAGCCACGCCGGTTAGTCGAGCCCGCCGGGCGGCGATTGCGCTGGCGACCGTGGTGACGGTCGTGCTGATGATCGGCCTCGGATTCGTTCGCGGCGCTCCGACGGCGATGGCGGCCGACAAGTCGTTCTCGCTGTCGTCGCTCGACGTGGACGCAACGATCGCCGCCGACGGCTCGATGACGGTCGTCGAGCACATCACCTACGTCTTCTCCGGCGGTCCGTTCACGGTCGGCATCCGCTCCTTCCACCCCGATGATCGCCGGCGGATCACCGAGTTCACTGCATCCGACGCCGGCCTTCCGTTGACCACCGTCGCCCCCGAGCAGAGCCCGAGCGGCGAATGGGAATGGAACTTCGCCGAGCCGATCTCCGACGACCAGCGCACCTTCGAATTGCGCTACACCGTGCCTCGGGCGGTGACCATCGGATCCGACGTCGGCGAGCTGTATTGGCAGGTCCTCGGCAAGGACCACACCGGAGTCGGCCCGACCTCGATCGTCGTCAACCTGCCCGGTTCTTTCGTCGCCGCCCAACCCGGCACGGCCGCGGACAACGTCGACGTTGTGCGCGCCTGGGGCCACGGGCCCCGCGCCGGGCGGATCGACGTCGGTTCCGACCAGGTCAGCCTGCACTTCGACCAGGTCAATGCCGGACGTTTCGTCGAGGTCCGCGTGGCCATTCCCGCCGCTGCGTTCACCGGTGACCGGGCGAGTGGAGCGCGGCTCGCCGGGATCGTCGCCGAGGAGGGCAAAAACGTCGACGGCACCCTCGCCGAGGACGCCGGGCGCAGCTTCAAGCCGCCGAAGCCGACCCGGGGCCTCGGTCGCATCCTGACGCTGCTCTCGGCGGCCGGCGGGGCGATCGGGACGTTTGTCGTCGGTCGCCGCTACGGCCGTGAGCCGAAGCCCGACAGCCTGGTCGGCGAGTACTGGCGCGAGCCCCTCGCCGATCCCCCGGCGGTCGCTCTGGCCAACATGTCTCGGGGTAGCGTCGACCTGGGGAACACCATCGGCTCGACGGTGATCGATCTCGCCCAACGCGGCTACGTGCGTATCGAGGAGCACCACGAGGAGCGCTTCGGCCCCGACAAACACGAGTTCATCCTCCATCGCACCGATGCGCCTCTCAACCGCGAGAAGGACCCGCTGCGCCCATTCGAGCGACTCGTGATCGACAAGCTGTTCGCCGGGCGGGCCACGACGACCAGCGAGGACATCTCGGCATGGGCCACAGCCGACCCGACGGCGGCCAAGGCGTTCGCCGACGATCTCAAGGCCGCCGTGACCGACGAGTTCGCCAGCCGCAACTACAACTCGGGCCGCAACTCCGCCGGGACCCGAGCAGTGGTGATGGTCGCCGGAGCCGTGGCCATGGTCGGCGTTCTGGCGATGATCCTGGGAACGAAGCTCGGTTGGCTGGCCGTCGGTGCGGCCGTGGCGATGCTCGTCGGCGGGTTGGCCGTCGTACAGAACCGCACCCAGGCCGGAGCGGACGAGGCCGCCAAGGCGGCGGGACTCAAGAAGTTCCTCGAGGACTTCTCCCAGCTCAGCGATGCTCCGGCGGGACATCTGATCCTGTGGGAACGGTTCCTGGTGTTCGCCGTTGCCTTCGGTGTGGCCGGCAAGCTGCTCGCCGGCCTCGAGACCCGGCTCCCGGCCCTACTCGCCGACCCGAACTTTGGTGTGTGGTACGTCGGTCAGGGCGGGCCGGGCCGCTTCCGCCCGATCGACCAGTTCCCCTCGTCGTTCGGGCATTCGACAGCGACGGTACTCGTCCCGTCGAAGAGCGGGTCGAGCGGGGGGGATCTCGTCGGTGGGGGGCGGCGGGGGCTTCGGCGGCGGAGGCTTCGGCGCCGACTGACGCACGTAGGTGCGCGGCGCTCGCTGGCGTTCGCTGGCGGTCCGGGCGGGATCAGCCCATACTCTCGGCCTATGGGAGTCCGCCTCGACCCGTCCGACGAATTCATGCATGAACTCGGCCCCGAGCCGAACTTCAACGAGAGCATGTACATCAACGCCTTCGATCCGGCCAACCAGGTCGGCGGCTGGTTCCGGATGGGCAACCGGGCGAACGAGGGCTACGCCGAGATGACCGTTTGCCTGTACCTACCGCCGACCGGCGACGGCGCACGTCGCCGCGTCGGGTTCATGTTCAAACGCCCGGGCATCGAACACAACGACGCCCTCGACGCGGGCGGCCTGACGTGGACGATGGTCACTCCGTTCGAGGAACTGCGCGTCGACTACCGCGGCAAGGTCGTCGTGCTGGACGAGCCGCTGCAGATGAGCGAACCCAAGCGGGCGTTCGCCGAGAACCCGTACGCCGAGTGCGAGGTCCACCTCACCTTCACCGGCCAGGGTCGGGCATCGATGTTCGGCGGCGAACCCGATACCCCTCACGAAACACCGGGTGAGGAGTTCGCCAAGGGTCACTACGAACAACTCGTCGAGGCCCGCGGCACGATCCGCGTCGGCGACGAGGAATGGGAGATCAACGGCTGCGGTCTGCGGGATCATTCGTGGGGACCCCGGTACTGGCAGGCGCCGTGGTATTACCGCTGGCTGACGGCGAATTTCGATCGTGACCTGGGCTTCATGGCCAGCCGCGTCGCCAAGAAGGACGGCCCGGGCACACGTGGCGGGTTCGTCTGGGAGTCGGGCCGACTCCATTACTGCGACCACGCCGAGGTCTCCACCGACTTCGGCGGCGAAGAGAGCTACCACCACCGCGTCCGTGGCCTGCTGCGATCGTCGAAATCCGGGCGGGAATGGACGTTCAGCGGTGAGGTGATGGACCTCATCCCCCTGCGCAACCGGCGCCAGGCTCCCGACGGCGACTGGCTGACCACCCGCATCAGCGAGGGAATGACCCGCTGGACGATGGAGGGTGGCGAACACGCCGGCGCGGTCGGATACGGGCTGTCGGAGTACCTCGACCAGATCGTCGACGGCCAACCCGTCGGACTCGCCGAGTAGCCGCAGTAGTCGCCGGGAGCCACGGGCAACTGGCGTCGGCGTACCGGGCGATGGCCGGGAAACCGGAAAGGGTTCTTCTACCTAGACCGTGCCCCGGACACCCCGGATAGGTTGGTATCGACCACGGGCGGTCGAAGCAAGGAGAACAGTCACGATGCGCAGAGCCCTTGTCGTTTGCCTGCTCGCGGGGCTCGGCATTCCGGCAGTGGCATCGCCGTCGGCGGCCGGGCCGATCGCCACGACGCCGGGGAGTACTGCGGGGGCGATCGACGACCCATATCTGCGCCGCGAACTGTCCGAACTGTCGACCCGTCACACCCAGGCGCTCGGTGCCGCCGTCGACGTGGAAATCCTGCACGACGATGCCGAATCCGCGGTCGTTGCCGCGGTGGTCGATGCGGGAGGCGTCGTCACCGGTCGGGCGCCCGGAACGATCGTCCAGGCCCGCGTCCCCGTCTCTGCCGTCGCTGCCCTGCAGGCCGCGCCCGGCGTCACCTACGTTCGCCAACCCATCACGGTCAACCCTCGACCGGCCTCCGAGACGACGGCGGCGCCCTCGGGCGCCCTCACGACCAGTACGGCCAGAGATGCGGGCGCCGTCACCCAGGCCGGGCCGGTGACCACCGAGGCGGTGTCGGTGATGAAGGCCGACGCCTGGCACCAGATCGGGCGCACCGGAGCCGGCGTACGCGTCGGGATCATCGACTTCTTCAACGACTCGAAGTGGAAGACCCAGCAGGAATCGGGCGAGGTCCCGGCACCCGCCGGCACGTTCTGCCTCGACCACGGCAGTCCGTGCAGCCCGTGGGATCCGTTGGAGTTCGGACACGGAAATGCCGTCGCCGAGATCATCCACGACCTGGCCCCCGACGCCCAGATCTTCCTCGGCCAGGCGAACACGATCAGCGACTCGTACGCCCTGGTCAGCTGGTTCGTGACCAATGGGGTGACGATCGTCAACCGCTCGTTGGGCTCCTCGTACGATGGGCCGGGCGACGGCACCGGACCACTCGACGAACTCGTCGATTTTGCCGCCACCCGCGGCATCACCTGGTTCAACTCGGCGGGCAACGAAGGCTCCCAGCGGTACTGGCGGGGCCCGGCCACCGACGCCGACAACGACGGCTGGATCGAGTTCGGGCCGGGCGACGAGACACTGAATGTGACGGGCGGCGGCGACTGTCTCTCGGTCCTCGGCGCCCGGTGGAACGACTGGGGACCACCCGCCACCCGCACCAACTACGACTTCTACATCTACGCCCGCGACCAACAGGCCTTCCCGCCGGGCAATGGCCCCGATCAGCAGCAGGGTGCGCCGCCGATCGAACTCGACGGCATCGAGGGCTGTGAGTTCGGACCCTTGACCATCCGGGTCAAGAAGGTGGCCGAAGGAAGTGGCTCGGCCGGAGACGTGCTCGAAATCCTGATGTACAACGGAGATCTCGAGTACTCCCAGCCGTCGGGAAGCGCCGGCGGCCCGATCGTCGACAGCAAGAACCGCGCTGTGATCGCCGTCGGCGCGATCGACCCGCCGCGCGCCGGCGCGATCGCGTACTACTCGTCGCAGGGCCCGACGAACGATGGCAGGCGCAAGCCCGACCTCTCTGCCCCGTCGTGCTTCATGAGCAGCATCTACCGCCAGTTCGGCTCCTGTTTCAACGGCACATCGGCCGCCTCTCCGGCCGCAGCGGGCATGGCGGCGGTGGTCCGCTCGGCCGGTCTGGCCGCCTCACCCCAGGGCCTCGCCGCGCTGATGAAGCACTTGGTCGTCGACCGCGGCCCGGTCGGACCCGACACCACCTACGGCACCGGCGAGGCCCGCCTCCCCGACCCGGTGACCACCGCCGTCGATGCGGGCCCGTCGGTCTTCGTCGGGCTCTCGCCCACCCGGGTGGTCGACACACGCCGGGGCATCGGCCCGCTCGCCCGGCCGCTCGATACCGAGGAGATCCTCGACATCCCGGTCGCCGGTGTCGGTTCGGTGCCCGCCAATGCCACCAGCGTGGCCATGAACGTGACCATCGTCGGCGCCCGCACACCCGGCTACATCCAGGTGCTCCCCACCCTGCTCGCCCCGATCGACGCCTCCTCGTCACTCAACCTCGAAGGCGCCGGCCAGATCCTGCCCAACTTCGTGATCAGCCCGATCGGCCGCGGCGGCCAGGTGTCGGTATACGCCCCCAGCGGCGGTGATCTGTTGATCGACGTGCTCGGATACTTCGTCCCGTCGGCGGCCACGTCGGCTGGAAGGCTGGAGTCGATCACACCGACCCGGGTGCTCGACACCCGTCAGAGCACGGCGACCCGACCCGATCTGCTTCCCACCGGGTGGGTGAATCATCGTCCCGTCGCCGGGGAGATCGTGTCCGTCGAGTTCCGCGCGGCCAGCGGGGTTCCGGCAACAGGGGTCTCGGCCGTGGTGTTGAACATCACGGGCACCGGCGCCGTTGCCGACGGCTACGTCACCGCATACCCCTCGGGGACCGCCGTGCCCGACGCCTCGGTCCTCAACCTGCGCGCCGGAGGGACCAACGCCAACACCGTGATCGTGCCGTTGGGAGCCGACCATCGCGTAGGCCTGTTCACGTTTGCCGGCACCGACCTGCTCGTGGACGTCGCCGGATACTTCACCGACTCGACCGCGCCCGTGGCCGAGTCGGGGCGGTTCGTCCCGGTCAGCCCCACCCGCATTGTCGACACCCGCCAAGCCGCGGCGCCCCTGCTCAGCGGCATGGTCCGCTCACTTGCCGTCGGTGGCACCGCCGGTATTCCCGCAGTCGGAGCCGCCGCAGCCTCGTACAACATCACGGCCACGTCGACGAGCGGGCCCGACGGCTACGTCCAGATGTGGCCGACCGGAGCGGGCGCCGGCGAGACGTCGAACGTGAACTGGACGCGCACCGACCAGACCGTCGCCAGTGGTGGCGTGGTCAAACTCGGCACCAACGGTCAGGTGGACGCACGCAGCTACCAAGGCACGCATCTGCTACTCGACGTCAACGGCTACTTCACGAGTTGAGCCACTCGTCGATCAGCTTGCGGGCGATCGAGATCGAGGGCGGGATGTCAGGCAGGTCGTCGCGGGTGTACCAATTGGCGTCGACGATCTCGACCGGGTCGATGTCGATCTCGCCGCTCTCCCATTCCGCGCTGAATCCGAGCATCAACGAATGCGGGAACGGCCATGGCTGGCTGCCGCGATACTCCACCGCTCCGATGCGGACACCGACCTCTTCGAACACCTCGCGGCGCACGGCGTCCTCGAGATTCTCGCCCGGCTCGACGTACCCGGCCAGTCAGGAATACGTCGCGGCGCGGAAGTTGACCCCCCGAGCCAGCAACGCCTCCTCGCCTCCATGACGGGTGACCAATGTGATGATCGCCGGGGCCAATCGCGGAAAGGCCAGCAGCCGACACGACGGACAGCGCATCGCCCGCTCGTTGTCGGCCAACTCGGTCGGGGTGCCACACCTGCCACAGAAGCGATGGGTGCGGGCCCAGTCGACCAACTGCACGGCTCGACCGGCGATCAACCACTCGGTCTCCCCCGCCCGACCGAAGTAGCTGTAGAGGTCGAGGGCGGCACCGTCGGCCGGATCGAGACCGTGCGGAACGTCGACCGCCCAGCACGGGGCGTCGTCGAGCATGCCCAGGAAATGCCTCGACCAGTCGGCCTCCGCCGGAACCGCCTCGACCCACACCGACGAGCCCACCACGTGGAAGTAGCGCGCCGAGTCGGCATTGTGATCGGGCGTGGGCTGCAACGACGGTACGAATCTCGGCATGGCCCGATCGTAGGATCGAACCATGAGCAACGTGGTCATCGTCGACGCCGTCCGTACACCCATTGGCCGCCGCAACGGCGGCTTGGCCGGCGTCCATCCGGCCGATCTGCTCGGCCGGGTGCAACGGGCGCTCGTCGAACGGTCGGGGGTCGACCCGGCAGTCATCGATCAGGTCGTGGGCGGCTGTGTCAGCCAGATCGGCGAGCAGAGCTTCAACATCACCCGAACGGCCTGGCTGGCGGCCGGGCTGCCGTTGGGCACGGCGGCGACCACCGTCGACACCCAATGCGGCTCGTCGCAGCAGGCCACCAATCTGGCCGCCAGCCTGGTCGGATCCGGCGCCGTCGACGTGGCCATGGCGTGCGGCGTCGAGGTCATGAGCCGGGTACCGATCGGGTCGAACTCGTCCAAGAAGCTGGGCTACGGCGTCCCGATCCCCAAGCCGTACTTCGCCGAGTACGAGATGACCTCGCAGTTCGAGGGGGCCGAGCGCATCGCCGACAAGTGGGGCATCACCCGTGACGACGCCGATCGGTTCGGCCTCGCCTCCCAGGAGCGCGCCGCGCGCGCCTGGGCCGAGGACCGCTTCGCCGGACAGTGGATCGCCATCGAAGCTCCCGATCTCGACGAGGACGGGAAACCGAGCGGCACGACGCACGCCGTGACACGTGACGAGGGACTCCGCGACTCATCATTGGAGAAACTGGCGACACTGAAGCCAGTCGCCCGTGAGGACGGCGTGCACACGGCAGGAAACTCGTCGCAGATCTCCGATGGAGCAGCGGCGGTGTTGATGATGACCGAGGAACGTGCGGCCGCACTCGGACTCACCCCACTGGCCCGCATCGTCGACACCTGCCTCGTCGGGGTCGACCCGGTGCTGATGCTCACCGGGCCGATCGATGCCACGCAGCGCCTCCTCGCCCGCAACGGCCTGGCGATCGACGACATCGACAATTTCGAGATCAACGAGGCCTTCGCCTCGGTCGTGCTCGCCTGGGCCAAAGAGGTCGGCGCCGATCTCGAACGGACGAACTCGAACGGCGGCGCCATCGCTCTCGGGCACCCGCTCGGGGCAACGGGTGCATTCCTGATGACCAAGGCGCTGTACGAATTGGAGCGCACCGGTGGTCGCTACGGTCTCATCTCGATGTGCTGCGGCGGCGGGCTGGGCACGGGCACGCTCATCGAGCGGTTCTGAGCCGCCGGGAGGCGACGCCGATCAGGCGGCGACGGGGCGACGCCGACGGACTGCGACGACGGCGGTCATACCGGCGACCATCGTCAGCGCGCCGATCTGGAGTGCCACGCCGGTGTTGCTCCCGGTCGTCGGCAGCGCTCCAGCGGGAGCGTTCGACTTCACTGCGGTGATGGGCTCGGTCACCTCGGGGGTCGGTGTACGATCAGCGGGCTCAGGGTCGCTGGGAGTGGCAATCGTGGTGTCGGGAGGGTAAACGCCGGCAAAAGCTCCCGGCGTCGCAGAGCCCAACCCACCGATCGCCGCCAGCGCTACCGCGCCAGTAAAAAATGCCTTCTTCATGTGAACTTTCCTCCGCCTGACAGCACTTGAACCTCACTGCGAGTGTACCGACGTGCCCATTCACTCACCATAGACTCATCGGACTATGCGCAATTGGTGGCTAAACAACTCTTGACCCACCCAACATCGCCACGGAATGTAGTTCACCCGACCGTGATAGGGATCGCTGCCATTGCGGCAGTGGTCGCCATCGCCGGCCCTGGCGCGCCCACGGGTCAAGCGGTCGTCGATGCCGTGCTGCGCAGCTTCATGGCGGCATTCGTCACGTGGACCGCCTCGACCGCGCCGGGACCCGTGGTCAGCGCCGCGGTCGGCGCCATCGCCGTGGCCGGCATGGGGCGAGCCCCGTTGGGAATCGCCCTGCTCGGCGCCGCCGGCGCCCTGTCCATCGCCGAGTTGCGCCAACTGAGCCAGCGCCCGGTATTCGCCGCCGGCGTCGCCGCGATCGGCGTGATCGGTGGCTTGCACCTTCCCAATTTCGTGGTGTTCGGCGGGTCGGCGCTGGTCACCGGCATCGCATCGATCGCCATCGTCGCCGCCGGGCTGCACGGCCAGTCGCCCGTTGTGCGGCGCCGAGTCCGACGTGTCGCCGTCGGCGTCGCCGCAGCAGCGGGGGTCGCAGCGTTGGGCAGCGGCATCAGCTTCATGGCGGCGATCGGCCACGCCGGGGACGCGCAGCGCCATCTGCGCGCCGCGCTCGACGCCACCAACGCCGGACGCCTCGACGAAGCCACCGACAAGCTGGCCGGCGCTCAATCGGCCGTTGCCGCGGCGCGCTCGGCCCTGACGGCTCCCTGGGGATGGCCGGGCCGGCTGCTGCCGGTCGTCGCCCAGCACCGCGAGGTCGCCGTTCGATTGGCCGGCGACGCCGACGCCACCGTCTCGATCGCGCTCGACGCCGCCCGTTCCGCCGACGTCAGCCAGTTGAAGGTCACCGACGGTCGCGCCAACGTCGAGAAGATCTCGGCTCTCCTCGAGCCGCTGACCACGCTCGGGTCGTCGTTGACCGACCTGCGCACGAAGCTCGCCGTGCCGCGATCGGGCTGGATCGTCGCTCCGCTCGGCGACCGGATCGACGGCTCCGACGACGACCTCGCAACGGCCCAGGTGCAACTCGCCAACCTCACCGAGGCGGTTCGGCTCGCCCCCGACCTGCTCGGCAGCACCGTCGACCGACGGATGCTGATCGCCTTCCTCACCCCGTCCGAGGCCCGCCCACTTGGCGGCCATATGGCGAACTACGGCGAGTTGACGATCTCCGACGGACATCTGGAGCTCTCGAACTTCGGCCGGTCCAGCGACCTGATCGCCGCCAGCGCCGATCCGGCCACTCGAGTGATCTCCGGACCGGAGTCGTATCTCACCCGGTATGGCCCGTTCGGCGCCGGAGGAATCGGTCAACCGGCCGGGCCGGACTGGTGGCTCGACGTGACCATCTCCCCCGACTTTCCCAGCGTCGCCCAGGTCATGGCCGAGATGTACACCAAGGCCACCGGCCGGGTGATCGACAACGTGCTCACGATCGATCCTGCCGGCCTGGCCGACCTGCTCTCGATCACCGGACCGATCGACGCCAAAGGTTTGCCCGAACAGCTCACCGAGGCGAATGTGGTGCAACTCCTCGAACACGATCAGTACGCCCTGTTCGGGCGCGAGGGCCGCGACGAGCGTGTCGAGTTCCTCGGCGACGCCGGTCGGGCAACGTTCGACGCCCTGATCGGGCGGCGACGGCTCGACCCGGTGGTGTTGGTCAAGCATCTCGCCCCGGCGGTCGCCGCCAACCACGTGATGCTGTGGTCGGCACACCCCGACGAACAGGCCCTGTTCGCCAAGCTCCACGCCACTGGTGACTTCACCCGCCCCGACCCCGGGGCCGATGCACTCGCCGTCACCTCGTTGAACTCGAGTGCGAACAAGACCGACGCATTCCTCACCCGCAACATCCGCTACGACGCGATCGTCGACGATGTCACCGGGGCTGTGACCGGCACGGTCACCGTCACGCTGTACAACGCCGCGCCGGCCGACGGGCTGCCATTTCATGTGATCGGCAACTCGGTCAACGAGCCGCTCGGCTCCAACCGCACCTACCTGACGCTGTATCGGGGTGACGGCGAAGTGATGTCCCTCAACGTCGACGGTCACACGGTCACGCCGGCTACCGGCACCGAACTCGGCTGGAACTACGCCGAGTACCGCCGCACCGTGCCGGCGGGTGCCACGGCGATCTTCCGCTACGACGTCACCGGATCGGTGGATCCGAGCGAGCCCTATCGACTGTGGTTCCGCAACCAGCCGACCGCCAATCCCGAACAGCTGACCGTCTCGGTCCACCTGGCCTCGGGGGCCTTGGTCGCCTCGTACGACGGCATCATCGACCGCAGCAGAATGATCTCGGGTGTTGTCGAGCCTCGGCCGCTCGATGCGTCGGTGACGCAACCAACGGGCTAGCGCTCCCTAAGCTCCCCCGGTTCAGCGCCCGGGCTCGGCGCCGAGTTCGGCGCTCCTGGCGATCGAATGGCGATCGGCGGTCAGCACCCCCCGATCGGTGATCAACGATGTGACGAACCGGGCCGGCGTGACGTCGAAGCCCCAGTTGGGCGCCGGGCTGGTCGCCGGGGCGATCGGCGACCCGGCGAACACCAGCACCTCGTCGGCCGACCGCTCCTCGATCGGGATCGAGCCGCCGTCGGGGGCAGCGAGATCGACGGTCGACCACGGGGCGGCAACGTAGAACGGCACGTCGTACACCGCTGCGGCATACGCCTTGAGCGAGGTTCCCACCTTGTTCGCCACGTCGCCATTGGCGGCGATCCGGTCGGCACCGACGATCACCACGTCGACCATGCCGGTGGCCAACAGATGCCCGGCGGCATTGTCGACCACGATGGTATGGTCGACGCCGGCCCGTCCCAGCTCCCACGCGGTCAGGGCTGCACCCTGATTGCGTGGCCGTGTCTCGCTGACCCACACATGGACTGGGATTCCGGCCCGATGAGCGACGTAGACCGGCGCCGTGGCCGTCCCCCACTCGACGGTGGCCAGCCGGCCGGCGTTGCAATGGGTCATCACCTGTACGGGACGTCCGTGGGCACGATGGACCGCGGCCAGCAGCGCCGCGCCGTGATCACCGATCGCTCGGCAGGCGGCGACGTCGTCGTCGGCCATCCTTTCGGCGATCGACCGGGCGGCAGCTCCACGGTCGGACGCGTCCATCGCCAACAGCTCGCTCGTCGCCCGATCGAGCGCCCACTGCAGGTTCACCGCCGTCGGGCGTGTCGCACCGAGCAGCCGCGCCGCCGTCGCCAACCCCTCGTCGGACGGATCGGCGGCGGCCGCCAGGGCCATGCCATAGGCGGCTGCCACACCGATCAATGGCGCGCCGCGCACGGTCATCGCCGAGATCCCCTCGACGGCGTCATCGACGGTGAACCATTGGTCGACCACCAGATCATGGGGCAGGCGACGCTGGTCGATGACGGCCGCCGACTCGCCCTGCCACCAGATCGTGCGTATCGGGGTGTCTTCCACGGGCAATGACTGTAGAACGGTGCCGTGCAATGGCGGATCCCCGTGATCCTCGGCCTGATGGCCCTCATATCGTGCGGCGGCAAGACCGGCTCCACCTCTGCGTCGTCGGCTTCGTCGTCCACTTCCCCGGCCTCGCTGGCGGCCAACGCGACCATGATGCGCACCGTGGACGGAGACACGATCGACGTCAAGATCGGCGACAGCGAGCAACGGGTCCGGCTGATCGGGGTGAACACGCCCGAGTCGGTGAAGCGGAACTCACCGGTCGAGTGCTTCGGCCACGAGGCGTCGGCCTTCACCGGAAGCCTGTTGACCGAAGGGGTCCAACTGCATCTCGAACGAGACGTCGAAGCCCGAGATGTCTACGGTCGTCTGCTCGCCTATGTGTACCGGCTCCCCGACGGCATGTTCGTCAACCTGGAGTTGGCCCGCCAGGGGTATGCCCAGACGTTGACGTTCCCCCCGAACGTGGCCCATACCGACGAGTTCGTCGAGGCGACACGGCAGGCCGAGGCCGCCAACCTCGGCCTGTGGGGCGCTTGCGGTGGATAGCGTGGTTCGGGTGAGCATGCTCAACGAGCGCCTGGGGTACGGGCCCGACGCCAGACTGGTGATCATCTCGTGCGATGACCTCGGTTCGTGCCACGCCGCCAATATCGGCGTCTACCAGGCCATACGCGAGGGATTGGCGACGTGCGCCTCGTTGATGGTTCCTGCCCCTTGGGCTCGCCATGCCGGATCGATGTATTCGGGTGAGGACATCGGGGTCCACCTCACGCTCAACGCCGAGCACCCCCACTACCGCTGGAGCCCGATCACCCATGCCCCCTCGCTGCTATCGGGCGAGGGTGGCTTCCCCCGCACCATCGACGACCTGTGGGAGCACGCCGACGCCGACGAGGTGTTCCGCGAGTGCCGGGCCCAGATCGAGCGGGCGATCGCCTGGGGTTTCGATGTCACCCACCTCGCCCCGCACCTGAGCGCCATCACGCTGCGTCCCGAGTTCTTCGGGGTGTATCTCGAACTGGCCGTCGAGTTCAGGCTCCCGATCCGCCTCCCCTCCACGCTGACCGAAGAGATGGCCGGATTCCCGTTCCGACGGCTGGCGGCCGACGAAGGCGTGCTGTTTCCCGACCACTTCGATCACACCTGGCGGGCCGGCAGCCGCGAGCGCGTCCGTGCGGCGATCGCCGACCTGGCGCCCGGAGTCACCGAGATCCACGTGCAGCCGGCGATCGACACGGCCGAGGTACGGGCCCTCAGCGATCAGGCCGAGGGATGGATCGACGACCTCGATCTCATGCTCCACGACACGGTGTTGCGCGACGCCATCGCCGAGCGCGGTGTCACGCTGATCGGCTATCGCGCCCTACGCGATGCCATGCGCGATTCGGGCTAGGGCGGCGGCGACCTCACCCGAGGCCAGGGCATCGATCAACGGTCCGGTAGGGCCGGTCGACTTGAGTTTGCCCTGCATGAACGCCACGGTCGGATCCATGGCGACGTCGGCGACACCGACGGTGACGATCACCGGGGCATCGTCGGGACCTTCCACCCGCTCGTCCTTCTTGCCCACGACCACGCGGTACTGGAGGGCGGTCACAACGGCCGCTCGGAGGTGACAGCGATGCCGGCGAACAGGTCGGTCTCCAACCCGGCCGTCGGGTCGACGGGCACCGTCGAGCGGGCGAGCACCCAGTCCTCCCATGGATAGACCTCGACCAGTTCGTCATCGGACAGACCGAACCACCATGGCTCGGCGGGATCGACCTGGGTGGCGTGTGCCCGCAATGCCCCCGACCGTGCCCACAGATAGCCGCCGATATCGATACGCGTAGTGATCCGGCCGTCGTTGTCGGTGCGATTGAGCCAGTTCTCGTCGTACGGCGACTCGCCACGCAACCGCAGCATCGCCTCATGGACGGCGACAAGCCGCGACTTCGACCACAGGGTGTAATACAGCTTCGATGGCTGCCAGGGCTCGGTCCCCGGATACCACGTGGCATCAGCGGCCCGATCGAAGGCCAATACCGAGATCTCGTGGACCCGCACGTGATCGGGATGCGGGTAGCCGCTGTGATCGTCGCCGTAGGTGATGATCACCTGCGGACGCTCCCGGCGGATTACCTCGACGAACCGACCGACGGCGTCGTCGAGATCGGCGGCGTGGAACGACTCGGGATGCGAATTGGCCGGCGAGTCCTTCATACCGGAGTCGCGGTAGCCGAGCATCACGACCTCGTCGAAGCCGATGACCTCGGCCGACCGGGTCAGCTCCGTCGGGCGGAGTTCGGCGAGCAGCGCCCGCTCACCGTCGGCATCGAGGCCGTGAAACGGCTGGCCGGGCTCACGCAGGGCCGGGTTCTGCAGGTCGCCCTCTTCTCCGCCGGTGCAACAGACGAGCACGGTGCGAACACCGCGGTCGTGATACAGCGCCAGAGTTGGCGCCCCCTTGGAGGCTTCATCGTCAGGATGAGCGTGGATCGTCAGCAGGCATAGCGGCATATCTACAAGCGACATCGCCCGCGACGCTACCGGCCAACGCCTACGATGGTCTGTTCGTGACCGCCTCTGCCTCTGCCCCCTACCGGACCGCGTCCCGCCGGATCTCGGCCGTCTGCATCGCGCTCGGCATCGTCGCGCTCGCCGCCTGTGACGAGCGCGACGGGCGTGAACTCCCACCCGCCCGTCCCGATCAGACCGCCTCGGTGTTGACGACCACCATCGCCCCGGCGACCACCGCCCGCCTGGTGGAACCCAACTCACCAGAACTGCAAACCCTCCCGGCCAGCGGATTCACCCTGCGGCTCCCGTGGGTTGACGACGGCCAGATCCCGGCCGAGTACACCTGCACGGGGACACCCACCCACGACGTGGCCCCCCGGCTCGTCTGGGAAGCCGTACCCGCAGGAACGGTGGAGTTGGCCGTCGTGCTCACCGATCAAACCGCCGACGGATACGTGCTCTGGGCGATGAGCGGCATCGATCCCGCACTCGGCGCTCTGGACGCCGGTGTGGTGCCGGCGGGAGCGGTTCGTGCCGCCAACAGCACCGGTGCCATCGGCTACAGCGGGCCGTGCCCCCCGTCGGGCACCCATGACTACCTGATGCAACTGTTCGCCATCGATCAACAGCTGGAGCTGACCGACGGCACGCCGGCCAGCGATGCCGTGGCGGCAATCGAGGCTGCGGCGATCGACTCCGTCGGAGTGGCGGGCGTGGTGTCGGCATGATCTCGCCGGCGGTGGGCGCCCGGCGATGAGTTCTGTCGGCGGAACCGACGGGGGGTTGATCTCGCTCGACGCGTTGCCGTTCCCCTGCGCGATCGTCGGTCGAGATCTGCTCGTGAAACGCGCCAACGGGCCATGGCTGGCGATGGCCCTCGGCGCGGGAGTCGGGCATGATGTGGCCGCGGCTGCCGGGCTCGATGCTGGTGACGCCGGACGGCTCGAAGGATTGCTCGACCACGCCCACGAGCAGCGGGAGACCCCGTCGGAGCAGCCTGCATCGATCGAGGTCGACGTCCCCAACCTCGGTCTTCTGCGCTGGTCGCGTTGGTACGCAACCCCGCACGGCGACGAGGAGGTACTGGTGTCGATCGTCCCGATCCGGTCGCCACCGACGATCGCCCTGGCCGGCGCGACCCGAGCGGTTTTGGAAGATGCGTACTCGTACATCTCCGAGGGAGTCGTGATTCTCGACAAGGACCTGCAGATCGTCTTCAGTACCGGATTCGCCAGCAACCTCGTCGGACGGCCGGGCTTCGCCAACGAGGGCTTGTCGGCGATCGAGCAGATCCATCCGAGTGATCTCGAAGCCGCCGGTGTGATGATCGATCGGTTGATGTCCCGCCCCGGCGAGCAGGTGACCGTCGATCTGCGCATCTCCAGCGAATCCGGTGGATGGCGCTGGTTCGAGGCGATCGCCACCAACCTGCTCGACCATCCGGCGGTGGGAGGAATCCTCGTCCTGTTGCGTGACATCGGGCCACGCAAAGACGCCGAGACGTTCGCCTCACGCCTCGTTCGCCTGTTCGACGAAAGCCCCGACCTGGTCATCGTGCTCGATAGGGCGACCAGGCCGATCTATCGCAATACTGCGTTGCTCCACCTGTTGGAGAGCCGATTCGCCACCGTGGGCGAGGCTCGCAGCGTAGAGCGGGAACTGATCCGCGAGGTCGGCAAACGGTTGCCCCGCAACGTGGTGGTCGGAACGCAACCCACCTGGCAGGGCGAGATCGAGGTGAATCTCGATGACGGCCTGACGTTGTCGTTGGTTGTCGTGGTGGCACAACAGGATGGGTCGACGTCGTTCATCGCCGGGATCGGCCGAGACATCACCGATCGAAAGCAGTTGGAGGCCAAGCTCGCCCACCAGGCCGGCCACGACTCGCTCACCGATCTACCGAACCGGGCCACGTTCCTGGCGAGCCTCGCCGAAGCGCTCAGCCAGCAACCCGCCGCTGACACGCATCTGGCGGTGTTGTTCCTCGATCTCGACAATCTGAAGGACGTCAACGACTCGGTCGGCCATCACGTCGGCGATGCCCTGCTCATCGACGTCGCCCAGCGGCTGCGCACGGCGATCCGCCCGCTCGACATGGTGTCACGCCTCGGCGGCGACGAGTTCGCCGTGTTGTGCCGCTTCCTCCCCGATGAGGCGACGGCCCATGACGTCGCCGAGCGTGTGCGCCGGGAATTGACCGGGCGCATCCTCATCGGGCACACCGAAGTGTTCCTCAGCGCCTCGATCGGGATCGTGGCCGCCGGACCGCACCGGGCGATCGTCGAGACACCGCACGACGATGCGATGGCCTTGCTCCGCGATGCCGATACGGCGATGTACCGGGCCAAGCAGCTCGGGCGAGCCCGGGTCGAGACGTTCACCGAGGACCTGCGGACCCGCGCTCAGGTTCGGCGTCAATTGACGGCCGGACTCGAACAGGCGCTGTCGAACCACGAGTTGTACATCGAGTTCCAGCCGATCATCTCGCTCACCGACGACACGATCGCGTCGGTCGAGGCGCTGCTGCGCTGGCATCACCCGAGCCTGGGACAGCTCGCCCCTGCATCATTCATCGATCTGGCCGAGGAGTCCGGGTTGATCGAGCCGATCGGCCGCTGGGCCCTTTCGGCGGCGATCCGCGACATGGCCTCGATCACCCATCTCGCACCCGAACTCACCCTGCATGTCAACGTCTCGCCCCGCCAACTGGCCGCCGTCGACGACTTCGCCGAATTCATCTCCGAGACGCTCGCCGAGTCGGGTTTCGAACCTCGGCGATTGACCATCGAGATCACCGAGACGACGTTGTTGGACGACGCCGCCGAAGCCGCTACCCGGCTCGATCGGGTTCGAGAGCTGGGCGTTCGTACGGCGATCGACGACTTCGGCACGGGCTACTCGTCGCTCGCCTATCTCCGTCGTTTCCCGATGAACGAGCTCAAGCTCGACGGAACATTCGTCAAGGATCTCCACATCGAGGCCGACAGCCGAGCCGTGGTCAAGGCCGTCATCGATCTGGCCCATTCGCTACGGATGACGGTGACCGCCGAGGCCGTCAGCCAATCCGCACAGCTCGACGTGTTGCGCGAACTTGGTTGCGACCGGGTCCAGGGCTTTCTTCTCGGCGCGCCACTCTGTCTCGACGAACTGATCGTGGCGCTCGGACGTTGATCATCGGCAGTACCCACATCTCGTTGAACCTGGCGCTGACGGTCGGCGTGCTGGCCGTGATGGCCTACCGACTCGCCGCAGGGGCGCGCTACGCCGCCGGCCGCGACGGCCGTCGGTTGATCACCGAAATCGTTCGCGGCATCCGCTGGCGGCATATCTGGCCGATACCCGCCGTGGTCGTCGGCGTCGTCGGTGCGGCACTGCTGCTGGTCCAGGTCCCCGGCCTCGATTGGGGATGGTGGTCGGCGATCGGCGGCGTGGGAAATCCGGTCACCGGATCGACGGCCGAGACCGCCGGGACCCTGTGGGAATGGCCCGCTTCCAGGTGATCGGGGGGATCGAGATCGAACCGGACTTCGCGGATGAATGGCAGGG
>JANMJD010000045.1:0-20046 GCA_031371195.1 Actinomycetes bacterium
GCCGACGCCACGGCGAAGGCGCCGAAAACGGCCCGGACCTACTACCACGAACTCGATCCGACCTATTTTTCGGCGACGTCGAAGACCTTCATCGGCCAGATCTACAGCTCGTTCGGCCTGGTCAACATCGCCGACGCCGCCTCGAAGGCCGATGACGGCGGGTACCCCCAACTCTCGGCCGAGTACATCGTCGCCGCCGACCCCGACATGATGTTTCTTGCCGATGTGAAGTGCTGCCAGATGACCTCAGCGTCGGTCGGAGCCCGGGCCGGATGGGCCTCGCTCAAGGCCGTGACCAGTGGTGGCGTGGTCGAACTCGACGACGACATCGCCTCGCGGTGGGGACCCCGGGTCGTCGACCAGTACCGTGCCGTCGCCGCAGCGCTGTCCGAAGTGCCGGTCGGCTGACCACTGTGACCATGCGAGCCGCGATGACGGCCAGAACCACCCGAGCCACGGTCATCGCGACCGCAGCTCTGGTTTTGGCCGTCGTCGCCGGTCTCTCGTTCGGACCGGCCGGGCTGCCGGTCGGCGCCGTGGTCCGCGAACTGGCCGACCACCTGCCGTTCATCCACATCCACTCCGGCCTGACCGTCAACCAGGCGGCGACGGTGTGGCAACTGCGGTTCCCGCGCGTCGTGCTCGGCCTACTCGTCGGTGCCGTGCTGTCGGGCTCGGGCGCGGCCTATCAGGGGGCGTTCCGCAATTCGCTGGCCGACCCGTACCTGCTCGGTGTGGCCGCCGGGGCCGGCCTCGGGGCGACCATCGCCATCGTCGCCGGCGCGGCGACCGAAGGTGGGGGAGTGCTGACCCCGGTGCCGCTCGCCGCCTTCGCCGGAGCGATGTCGTCGGTGGCCCTCACCTACCTGGCCGGAGGCGTGGGCCGGCAGCGCACCGCCACCGGGTTATTGCTCGCCGGGGTCGCCGTCGGGAGCTTTCTCACCGCCGCCCAGACATACGTATTGCAACGCAACACCCAGGTGCTCCGCACCGTGTACTCCTGGATCCTCGGGCGGCTGACCGTCGTCGGCTGGGGCGACGTCGGCATCGTTTTGCCATATGCCGTCGTGTCGGCGATCGTGCTGCTCGTGATGTCACGCTCCCTCGACGTGCTCGCGGTCGGCGATGACGAGGCCGCTGCCCTGGGCATCCGCGTCCGGCGGGTGCGGGCGATCGTCATCGTCGCCGCCTCGCTCGGCACCGCAGCGGCCGTGGCCGTGAGCGGTCTCATCGGCTTCGTCGGCCTGATCGTGCCGCACACGGTGCGACTGATGGTCGGCGGCAGCTACCGGCGGATCATCCCCCTGTCACAGATCGGCGGCGCGGCCTTCCTCGTCGCCGCCGATCTGCTCGCCCGCACTGTCATCAGTCCGGCCGAACTGCCGATCGGGGTGATCACGGCGATCGTCGGCGGCCCGTTCTTTCTACTCGTCATGCGCACGCGGCGGGAGAACTTCGCATGAGCCGGCTGCACGTGAAGGACCTCGATGTGCACCTCGGCCATCGCCAGGTCGTGAAGCAGGTGTCGTTCAGTGCCGAGGCCGGGGAGTGGTTGGCGGTCATCGGCCCCAATGGCGCGGGAAAGTCGTCGCTCCTCAAGGCGATCGCCGGCATCACCCCATGCCGGGGAACACTCGAGATCGACGGCCAGTCGCTCGAACATCTCGCTCCCCGCCAGCGTGCCCGACGACTGGCGATGGTGGCTCAGTCACCGGTGATCCCCGAGGGCATCACCGTCCTGGAGTACACCCTGCTCGGCCGCACTCCGCACCTCGGGGCGTTCGGCCGCGAATCGGCCGCCGACCGGGTCCGGGTGCACGATGCACTCGCCGATCTCGATGCCGCCCACCTCGGGGCGCGCGATGTGTCAACCCTGTCGGGCGGCGAGCGCCAACGGGTGATGCTGGCCCGCGCCCTGGTGCAGGACACCCAGGTGTTGTTGCTCGACGAACCGACGACGGCGCTCGACATCGGCCACCAGCAGGACGTGATGGAACTCGTCGACCGCCTCCGTCGGGAGCGGGGCATCACCGTGATCACCACCCTGCACGACCTCACCCTGGCCAGCCGGTATCCCGACCGGCTGCTGATGCTCGTCGAGGGGGGCGTCGTCGCCGAGGGCTCACCCGTCGACGTGCTGACCGAAGCCCACCTCGCCCGTTTCTACGGGGCGAGCGTCTCGGTGCTGTGCACCGCCGACGGTCTCGCCATACTTCCCCGTCGCCCATTTCAGGAGCCCAGACCATGACCGACACCACCTCCGATGAACCTGGCACCCCCCAACAGGCCGGGTCCCTGGCCGCCGCCGACCAGTCGGCGCCGTCTGAGCATGCCGATGACCCCACCGAGATCCCGATCGAGGATCCCCGCCCCGACAACCTGCGCGTCGCCAAATCGTTGGTGCTGGTCAACACGGGCGACGGCAAGGGCAAGACGAGCGCGGCGCTGGGGGTGGTCATGCGGGCGCGCGCTCAGGGATGGCCGGTCGCGGTGGTGCAGTTCCTCAAGTCGGGCGACTGGAAGACCGGCGAGGAGAAGCTCGGCCGCGAGATCGGCGTCGACTGGTGGTCGCTCGGCGAGGGCTTCACGTGGGACTCGGCCAACCTCGACAAGGACATCGCCACCGCCCGCACCGCCTGGGATCAGGCCGCCGCGCTGATCGCCGCCGGGGAGCACCGCCTGGTGGTGCTCGACGAGATCACCTACGTCGTCAACTGGGGGTGGATCCCGGTCGCCGAGGTCGTCGAGGCGATCCGCAACCGACCCGAGAAGGTGTCGATCATCCTGACCGGGCGCGATGCTCCCCAGGAGCTGATCGACGTCGCCGACACCGTCAGCGAGGTCCGCAACGTCAAACATGCCTACGAGCAGGGCATCGCCGCCAAGAAGGGCATCGACTACTGATGGCGTACACCCTGGTGATCGGCGGAGCTCGCAGCGGCAAGAGCGCGCTCGCCACGCGTCTGGCCGCCGATTCACACCGGCGGGTGACGTTCGTTGCCACGGCGCGGGCCGGCGACGACGACATGGCGGCCCGTATCGCCCGGCACCGGGTCGACCGTCCGGCGGACTGGACGACGATCGAAGCGGAACTCGACGTGCTCGACGCGCTGGGCGAAGATGATGACGGTGATGACGCGTTCATCGTCATCGACTGCGTGACCATGTGGGTCGCCAACCTCCTGTTCGCCGATGAGCACGACGACTCGATTCGCCGTCGTGCGCAGGACCTCGGCGCACGGCTGTCGGCTCGGTCGAGCGGGGCGGTGGTGATCACCAACGAGGTCGGCATGGGGATCCACCCCGAGACCGAACTCGGCCGTCGCTACCGCGATCTGCTCGGCTGGGTGAACAGCGATCTCGCCGCCTCGGCGCATCGATCGCTGTTGATGGTGGCCGGTCGGGCCACGCTGCTCGGTGATCCGATCGCGCTGCTCGAACTGGGCACGGTGCCGGCATGAATCCGCTGCAGGAGCTGCTCGTCGATCTGCCGGCGCCCGACGCCGAGGCGCGTGCCGATGTCTCCGCCCGCGCCGGCGACATCCTGCGGCCGGCCGGCGCGCTGGCCCGGCTCGACGAGATCGCCGTCTGGCTGGCCGGCTGGCAGGCGACGGTCCGCCCCAGCGTGAGTGGGGTGGCGGCCGTCATCTTCGCCGCCGATCATGGCGTGGCCGCCGACGGCGTGAGTGCCTACCCGACCGAGGTCACCGGGGCGATGCTCGCCGCCTTCGACAAGGGCGTCGCCACGATCAGCGCGTTCGCCGCCGGAATCGGTGCGGTGGTCACCGCGGTCGACGTAGGAGTCGGGCAGCCGACGGGCAACATCCGCCACGCCGACGCACTGTCGCCCGCACGCTTCGCCGAATGTGTGCAAGCCGGGCGTGATGCGGTCGCCGCACTCGGCTCCGACGTCGATGTGCTCGTCGTCGGCGAGATGGGAATCGGCAACACCACGGCGGCGGCAGCCGTATGCGCCTGCGTCGTCGGCGGCGCGGCCGATGACTGGGTCGGCGGTGGAACCGGCGTCGACGAAGCCGGCCGCGGTCGCAAGGTCGCCGCCGTGACGGATGCCCAGCGACGCGTCGCCGGTGAATCCGACCCATTGGAGCTGCTCCGCCGCGTCGGGGGAGCGGAGTTGGTGGCGATGGCCGCGGCGATCGCCGCCGCCCGCCGGCGACGGATGCCGGTGATCCTCGACGGATTCGTAGTCGGATCGGCCGCCCTCGCCCTGCACGCCGCCGTCCCGGGGGCATTGGACCACTGCATCGCCGGACATGTCTCGGCCGAACCCGGCCATCGGCGCCTGCTCGCCCATCTGGAGATGCGTCCGCTGCTCGATCTGGGCATGCGCTTGGGCGAGGGGAGCGGGGCGATGCTGGCCGTGCCCCTCATCGCCCAGGCGGCGCGCGGTGTCACCGATGTGGCGACGTTCACCGAGTGGTTCGGCACCCCGCCATGACCGCCCGGTGGGACACGTCCGGGTCGGCATGAGACCGCTGCGGGATGTGCGGGTTGCCGGTTCGTTCCTGACCCGCGTACCCCTCCACGTCGACGGTGAGATCGACATGGCCCGGGCGACCCCGTGGTTCCCCGGCGTCGGATTGATGATCGGTGTGGCTGGGGCGGCCGTGTTCGCCGCCGCCGACGAAGTGCTCCCGTCCGGACCAGCTGCATCGCTGGCGCTGGTCGCGACTGCCTTGATCACGGGGGCGTTCCACCACGACGGCCTGGCCGACATCGCCGACGGGTTCGGCGGTGGCTGGGACCGGGAGCAGCGACTGGCGATCCTCAAGGACTCCCGCCATGGTACGTACGGGGTGGTCAGCCTGGTGCTGCTGATCGCCGTGCAATGGAGCGCCCTGGCGTCGCTGCCCCGGCCATGGGCGATCGCCGGCTTGATCTGCGCCCACATGCTCGGCCGGGCCGCCATCCTCGGCGTGCTGCTCGCCGCCCGACCGGCACGACCAGAAGGCTTGGGTACCGACTACTCGGCCGGGCTGCGCCGACCTGCGTGCCTGGCGGCCATGCTCGTGGCCATCGCTCTCGGCGCCGTGTTGGCCGGTCCGTGGATAGGCGTGCCCGTGCTGCTGGTCGCCGTCACCAGTCTCACGGTCGTCGCGCTCGCGTACCGCAAGATCGGCGGGATCTCCGGCGACGTCCTCGGGGCGACCGAGCAACTCGGCGAGGCGGTCGTATTGCTGGGCATTGCCGCCATCGCCGATACCGGGCGTTTGCCCTGGTGGCGCTGAGCATCTCAGTTTCATCACACTTTTCTCACCCGACACTGTCGTAAAATACTCATCTGTTCTCACCCCCCGGCGAGATCGTGCTTTCCCTCACCGCAAATTGGGGTGACGCCGATGGGGGTGACCCCCACAACCTCAGGAGAAACGCATGATGAATCGAAAATCCCTGGCCCTTGGAGCCGTATTCGCTGTCGGTATCGGTCTCGGCGGAGTTGTCTCCGCCGACGTGTTCGGGTCGCCGGCAGTCCAGGCGGTCCAGGCGGTCCAGGCCGTGTCGGCCACACCCTCGGCCGCTGCAACCCCGCAGGCGCCTGCGACCTCGACGCCGGCGGCCTCCACCGACGAGACGACCGACGACGCCGGCGGGTTCAAGTCGTACACCGACGTGCTGGCCGGCCTCGTCGCCGACGGCACTCTGACGCAGGCCCAGGCCGACAAGGTTGTCGCGGCGCTCGAGGCGGCCCGTCCGATGCACGACGGACCTGGTCGAGGAGGTCGCGGCCCGTGGCGTCAGGGGCTTGATTCAGTCGCCACCGCCCTGGGCCTGACCGTCGATGAACTACGCACCGAGCTGCAGTCCGGCAAGACGATCGCCGACATCGCCACGGCCAAGGGTGTCGATGTCCAGACGGTCATCGACACTCTGGTCAAGCAGGTTCAAGACCGCATCGCCCAGGCCGTCACCGACGGCAAACTGACCCAGGCCGAAGCCGACACCCGCCTGGCCGAGGTCACCCAACGGATCACCGACGTGGTCAACGGCAAGGTGCCCGTTCCGGGACCCGGCGGTCCCGGCGGTCATCATCGCCGCCACGGCGCACCCGACGATGCGGCCACAGACAATCCGACAGCCACGCCGGCGGATGCTCCGACGCCGACGACCGGCTCGTAACGGTCCCAACCGCGCCGGTCGCATCGGCGGAAACCCGCAGATGCGACCAGGGCGGTGATCGGTCGGCAAACTGGGTCGGTGTCGGAGTTCGAACCATTGACCCAACTGGTGGCCGGAATGCCGATTGTCTTCGCCGGCGACCGGGTGGCGCGGGTGTCACCCGAACTGGCCGCTGCCTTCCAGCTCGGTGACCGCTTGATCGTCGTCCAGTCGACCGGAGCCCTGCTTCACGTTCCGGCCGCCGATCACGCCCTCGCGGCAGCGGCCGTCGCCGACGCCCGGGCGGCGTTCGACGGGCTGGCAGCCGTCTCCGATCAGCAGATCAGCAGCTTTTTCGATGGGTTCGCCGATCGTCTCGCCGACGACCGGTTGTTCGCTGCCATCGTCGACGCCAACGCCGAGGATGTCGCCGACGCTGGACAACGCGGGCGATCGACCACTCGGCTGGTCCTCGACGAGGCGATGCGCCGCTCGATGATCGAGGGTCTGCGAGTGTGGCAGCGACATTCGGCGGTGCGCGACCGGGTGACTCGCACCATCGCCCACGAGGGTTGGCGGGTCGACGAACGACGGGCGCCGTTGGGCGTGGTCGGATTCGTGTTCGAGGGGCGGCCGAACGTGTTCGCCGATGCCACCGGGGTACTGCGCACCGGAAACACCGTCGTGTTCCGGATCGGCTCCGATGCACTACGCACTGCTCGGGCGATCATCGCCCACGCGGTGGAGCCGGCTCTCGCCGCCGCCGACCTGCCTGCCGGCGCGGTGCGACTGCTCGACGCCCCGTCGCGGGCGACAGGTTGGGCCCTGTTCGGCGACACTCGCCTGGCGCTGGCCGTTGCCCGAGGATCGGGTGCCGCCGTCGAGCAGTTGGGGGCCGTCGCCCGCCAGGCCGGCGTCCCGGTCAGCCTGCATGGCACCGGTGGGGCGTGGATGCTCGTCGGCGCCGCCTCGTCACCGGATCGTCTGGGCGACGTCGTCGCCCACTCGCTCGATCGCAAGGTGTGCAACACCCTCAATGTGTGCTGTGTCGCACGCGACGGCGCCGAGCGGTTGGTTCCGGCGGTGCTCGACGGGCTGTGGAGGGCGGCGCGCACGTTGGGCACATCGCCACGCCTCCACGTCATCGCCGGGTCGGAACCGTACGTCCCGGCCGGGTGGTTCACCGAAATGGCCGAGATCAGCCGCGCGGCCGGCCCGAGCCGGGAGCCCCTCGCCGACACCGTCGAGGTCGAGTCGCTCGCCACGGAGTGGGAGTGGGAACGCAGCCCCGAGATGAGCCTGGTCGTGGTCGACGACCTGGCCGCCGCCGCCGAGCTATTCAACCGGCATAGCCCTCACTTCGTGGCATCGGTGATCAGCGATGACCCGGGGGATCATGCGGCAATGTGGTCGGCTCTCGATGCGCCGTTCGTCGGTGACGGCTTCACCCGGTGGGTCGACGGCCAGTACGCGCTCAACGAACCCGAACTCGGTCTGTCGAACTGGCAGGGCGGTCGTCTCGCCTGCCGGGCCGGCGTGTTGTCGGGCGACTCCATCCACACCCTGCGACTTCGTGTCACCCAGGCCGACCCGGGTGTCCATCGCTGAGTCAGGCCCACACACCGTTGATGTCGATCAGCAGGTGGGTCGATGCGCTGGCCCATAGGCAGATCGCCCCGGTGCCGTCAACGGGGATCTGGGCGGCGTTGGCGGTGTCGACTCCGGCGGCGAAGTTGACATTGGAGGCATCGGGCACCGACCCGCAGGCGTACGCGGTCACGTAGCCGTCGGCCGGCGAGCCGGTCACCGTGATGTTCGCCGCGACCGCATCGATGTCGGCGGGAATGCCCCGCTGGCCGGCGACCGGAATCCTGACCACCCGTTGGGCGGGGACGGCGATGCCGCCGCTACCGGCGTTGACCCGGTTGTCGGTGCTGCGGGTGTCGAGGATCCGCATCGGGCTCATCGGGGTGAACCTGGCGTCACCGGTCGACGTGAAGTAGCCGGCGACATCGGCGAGCAGATCGGTGCTCGACTCGGCGGTCTTGATACACACGGTGCCGGCAGCCGACAGTCGCACGATCACCAGATTCGGCCGCGTCTGGCCCCCGACCACATTCAGGTTGGACGCGTCGGGGACGACCCCGCATGGATAGACCGTAACGTACCCTTCACGCTCGGGATTGACGGCGGTCACGTTCATCGCCACCGCTGTCGCGGTGACAGGTACTCCTCCTCGGCCCCGGACGACCAGTTCGAAGGCCGAATTGGCCGGCCGACGGATCGATCCGCCAAGTCCCCGCCGAGTATCGAGGATGCGGCTCGGGGCGACCGCGGTGTATCGATCGGCCCCGGTCGCCTCCAGGCCGCCGTTGACGTCGACGATCAGGTCGGTCGACGAGCTCGACACGACGCACAGGTCGCCATTGGCGTCGAGGGGGACCACCGCCTGGTTGGGGATGTTCGAGCCCGAGACGAAGTTGAGCGTCGAGACGTTGGGGACGCCGGCCCCACAGGGGTAGACGGTCAGATATCCGGCGGCATCGGGCCCGACGACGGTGAAGTTGGCGCTGACCGCCGTCGTCGCGGCCTCGATGCCGAGCCGGCCGGCGACGTCGATGACGGCCGCTCGTCCGGCGACCAGACGGGTGGCTCCGAGTCGTCGGCGGGTGTCGACCAGACGTCCGGGGGCGACGGCGTTGAACTGGGCCGATGGGGCCGTCGGCCCGGTGTTCGGAAGGTCGACCGGAGGTTGGACGACCGTCGAGCCCCCGGCCGCCGGATCGACCGTGAACGACCACTCGACCGGGCCGGTTCCACTCTGGATCGAGACGTGGTACCGACCGGGGGCGAGCGGATTGCGAGGCATCACGACGACGGCATTGTCACCCTGCAGGATCGCCTTGCCGAGGCCCGACGTATTGGCCTGGCTGAGCGTGCACACCTCGAGGTCGGTGCCGGAATCGGTCGTGATCCGACCGACGGGATTGACCGCCGGAGCGGGCAGCAGGGCCAGTACCGGCAGTCCGGCGGCACCGGTCCAGCCGCAGAATGTGACCGGGCTCGGGGTCTCGGCGATGAACTGATACAGCGACGTCGTCGTGCCGTCGCCGGGGAACAGAATCGGGACGGCGGAGGGCGGTATCGGTCGGTCGAGTCCGGAGATGACGTTGAGTGTCGCACCCGATCGCCATGGGGTGGCCGACGGGTCGTCGTACTGCCCGTAGCCGACCGTGTTCAACTGCGGTCGGAGCACGCCGATGGCGTGGAACGGCCCGGTCATCCACAACTCGACGTGCTTGCGCGCCGTCGCCGACGCACTCGAACTCACAGCGACGTTGCCCTTGTTCCCCGCATCGTCTCCCTCGGGCGTCCAAAATGGCCCACCGTCGACCTCATCGTGGGCGATGATGCCATTGCCGACCATGTAGCGGGCATGGGAGCGGGCGCCGGCCGACAGCGTGGGATCCTCGATCACCGGGAGCACGCCGGCCATCGCCCGGTAGTAGTTGACGGTGGTGAGCCAGTCGGCTTTCGCCGAAATGAACGTCGGGAGCGGTCCGATGGCGTCGACGGGTGACGCGGACGCGTACATCAGGGATGCCGCGACGATCACCAGTGGTGTCGTCCATCGCCACTTCGACAAACCTGCCCGTACTCCCATGTGCCCATCTCCACTGACCGCCGCGTCGATCACACCGAAGAAGTGTGACTACGAGTGCTGATTCGACCACATTGAAGGTGGTGTGATGCGCATCATGCCGTACTCTTGAGCAAGTCTTGCACATTCAGCACACATGGTGTTCGAATGACCACATTCTGGACGCGTCGCCGGGTCGTGGAAGGTAACTCGTCGTAGGCTGACGATGTGGGGAGTCGCCGGTTCGTTGCCTGGACGGTGGCGTTGGCAACGTTCGCCGCATGCGGAACGACATCGTCGTCCGTCGCCGCTCGGACGCGAATGTCCACCCCGACCGCCCCTACCCCGGCCGCCCCCATATCGCCGACGCCGACGACCAGCGAGCCGCCGTCGCCCGAGCCGGCCGCGAGCGAACCTGCATCCGACGAGTCGATACCACGGGCTGGCGCGCCGGCGACGACGACCACCCTCCCCGCCGCAGCCACCACTGCCGCCACTACGCCAACCCTGGCGGCAACCACACCGCCCCCGCCCGGGGCCCTGCCCGATCCGCTGTTCGCCGACCTCGGGACGCCCGGCATCGACGTGCTCGACTATCGCGTCGAACTGAACTACGACCCGTCGTCGCAGCAGCTCATCGGGCACACGCTGGTCAAACTGTCGGTCATCGATGCGACCACCGGCGTGGTTCTCGATGCCGCAGCGAACCTCGAGGTCTCCGGAGCGACGTTCGACGGCTCACCGGCCGAATTCCGGCACGTGGACAACGATCTCACGGTCGATCCTCCCCGGACTCTCGTCGCCGGGGAGGAGCACGAGATCGCCATCGACTACCGCACTGCGGCGACGGTTCGAGGCTCGGCGGTCGGTCTCGACGTCGGGTGGTTCGCCACGCCGGGCGGCTCGTATGTATTGAGCGAACCCGATGGCGCCCATCTCTGGATGCCGGCCAACGATCATCCGTCCGACAAGGCGACGTGGACCTTCGTTGTCACCGTTCCGAGTGGCCTTACCGGTATCGCCAACGGGCATCTCCTCAGCCATGACACCGTCGAGGGCCGCGAGGTATGGACCTGGCGATGCGATGATCCGATGCCCCCGTACCTCGCGCAGGTGATCACCGGTGACTACGAATTGGTCGAAGGGACCGGACCTGGGGGTCTTGCGCTGGTCAACGCCGTACTGCGGTCCGATCGAGCGGAGTTGGGCCCGACTTTGGCGTTGACCGCCGAACAGATCGACTACTTCGACGACCTGTTCGGCCCGTACCCGTTCTCGTCCTACGGGCTGGCCGTCGTCGACTCCCCACCCGGGCTGGCAATGGAGACGCTCGGCCGATCCCAGTTCTCCCGTCACGACGTGAAGGTCGCGGACCCGGGAGAATTCGTGCAGTTGCTGCTGAGCCACGAACTGGGCCATCAGTGGTTCGGCGACTCCGTGTCGCCCGAGCAATGGGATGACATCTGGCTGAACGAGGCGTTCGCCACGTATGCACAGTGGCTATGGATCGATCACGCCGGTCTGCAACCGATCGAGGCCCAAGCCGTTGCGGCGCTTGGACAGGACAACGGTCGGCGCGACCGGCCCACCGGGTCGCCGGTGGCGTCCTCACTGTTCGGCTACGCCAGCTACGAGGGCGGTGCGCTTGTCGTGCATGCCCTGCGCCATGAGTTGGGCGACACGATCTTTTTCGAACTGCTGCGCGCCTGGACCGCCGAACACCGCGGTGCCACGGGGAGCACGGCTCAGTTCATCGCGCTCGCCTCCCGCCTCGCCGGGCGTGACATGCAGCCCTTCTTCGACCAATGGCTCTTCGCCTCGATGCTGCCGTCGGAGTTTCCGGCATAGCCAACCGGCGACATCGCCGGACCGACGGACGAACGACCGACCGGGTGCTTGTGTCGCGCGCTACCTGGCCACCGGCGCTGGCCCACCGGCGACCTGTGTCGAGCGGTCAGTGGCCGAGCACCTTGCCCAGCAACCACGAGCGACGCTTCTCCGGCCGCCCGGTGCGGGCCTCGTATGCATCGGCTCCGCTCGGCAGCCGCAACACCGCGTTGATCGCCATCCAGCGGATCGGTTCAGGCTCCCATTTGCGACTGCGGTGGCCTACCCAGGGCAACCTGGTCAGCTCGCTCGGGCGCCGCAGGATCAGGTCGCTCAGCGTTCGACCGGCCAGATTGGTGGTGCTCACCCCGTCGCCGACGTAGCCGCCCGCCCAGGCCATGCCGGTCGCCTCGTCGAGTCCCACCGAGCAATACCAGTCGCGCGGCGCACCGAGTGGGCCGCCCCATGCGTGGGTGAATTCGGCATCGTTGAGCTGAGGAAACAGCTCTCGCAAGGTGGCGCGCAACCCATCGTGGACCGCCGGTTCCCGATCGAAAGCGGGTGAGACACGACTGGCGAAGTGGTACGGGGCACCGCGTCCGCCGAAGGCGATGCGATTGTCGGCGGTGCGCTGGCCGTAGATGATCAGATGACGGGCGTCGTTGAATGTGTCCCGGTCGCGCCAACCCACCTCGTCCCAGAATGCGTGCGGCAGCGGCTCGGTGGCGACCATCAGGGAGTACAACGGGGCGATCGATCGGCGTAGGCCCGGCAGTTGTGCGGTGAAGCCCTCGGTGGCCCGCACGACGGTCTCGGCCCGCAGGGTGCCTCGCTCGGTGACCACGCGTCCCGCGGCGATCTCGACCGCGGCGGTGTGTTCGTAGATCCGTGCTCCGAGGGCCTCGACCGTGCGGGCGAGGCCTCGAACCAGCTTCGCCGGATGGATCGCCGCGCAGTGCGGCGTGTGATTCGCTCCCAGTAATCCGGCGACGGCGATACGACCACCGGCCTCCTGGCGGTCGAGTCGGCGCAGGTCGTCGTCTCCGAAGCCCCACGATCGGGCATCGGCGATGTCGGCCGCGAGACGGTCGAGGTGGGCCGGATTGGTGGCCGCGGCGAACGTACCACCTTGGACGAAATCGCAGTCGATGCCTTCGGCCGCGGCAACGCGCCCGACCTCGACCACGGTGTCGGTCAGCTGTCGCTGCATGGGGATCGCCGCGTCGCGCCCATGCGCGGCGGCGATGGAATCCATCGACATCGGCAGCAGGGCGGAGCACCAACCACCGTTGCGTCCACTCGCACCGAAGCCGGCAATCTCCGACTCGACAATCGCCACGCGCAGACCTGGCTCGGCTTTCAGCAGGTAGTACGCAGTCCACAGGCCGGTGAACCCGCCGCCGACGATGGCGACATCGACATCGCCCGAGGTCTCGAGTCCCGGTCGCGGCGTGAGAGGATCGTCGGAGAGGGAGTCGAGCCACAACGAGCGCGAACGGTAGAAATCGGGCGTGCCGGGCATGGCCGGTGATGCTACGAAGCGCTCGGGGTCATCGGCGGTGGGAGCGGCCGGGCAATTTCGTCGAGCGCGTTGGCGAGTTCGACGTCGAGCTCCTTGAGCAGGATGCGGTCGGCCTGCAGCTCGGCCAAGAGCCGTGTCGCCCGGCCGACATCTCCTTCGGCGACGGTGACGACGAGAGCGGCACTGCCGCTCGGGAGGTCGTCGCCGAGTGCTCTGAGATCGTCATCTTCGAAGCCGGTGTCGCGCAGCTTGCCGATCAACGCACCGACCGCCATCCCGATCGGAGCACCGAGCAACGCCGCCGGTCCGAACGCCAGCCCAATGAGGCCTCCGATCGCACCGAGCCCGCCACCATGCAGTGCTCCCTGACCGGCCGTGCGATCGTGGGTCTCGACGAAGCGGACCTTGCCCTCGTCGGTGCGGGTGACAATCGCAGCCATGCCGATCCCGCCGTCGAGCCCGGGCGCCAGCGACGCCAATGCCCGGGGCGCGCGATCGACGTTCGGGAACGTGGCGATGATGATCTTCAACGGCGGTGGTGCTTCGTCGTCGGCCATGGTGAAACCTTCTCTCGCGCGGAGGAGCCGCGGCTGAACGTCCGTCGAGCGTAGACCGCCATCGACGCCGACCGTCGCGATCGATCTGCACGCAGCACGCGAGCGGCGATCGGGACCGCCGGATATCCTCGGACCTCATGTTGCCCCCGCCGCTCCCGATGCCGTCGGGGCCGCCGATGACACCGCCCGGATGGCATCCCGATCCGTGGCAGCCCGGCATGGTGCGGTACTGGGACGGCTCCTCGTGGACCGGCCACCAGGCGCTCGGACCGACCCGGGATTCGGTGAAGGAGCCCCACCCGACGCTGCCGGTGGCGGCCGCCATCGGCGGTCTGGCCGTCACGGCCGCAGCGCTGGTCGGCAGCCGCTTCGCCCTGATCGCGCTCGGCTCGCTCGAACTTCCGGTCGTCGTCTACGTGGCATTGTCGGTACTGTTCGGCTACGGCCCGATGGTGGCCTACTGCGTGTGGACCGCTCATCGGTGGGGGACCGGCCGGGTCCGCGACATGCTCGGCTTCCGCTTCCGCTACGTCGACGTCGGATGGGGGCCGGTGACGTGGCTGGCCACCTACGGTGCGACCATTCCCACTGCACTCATCGTTACGGCGACGAGGATCCCGCTCAAGTCGAACACCGAGGGACTCTCGCGGTTGAACGCTGAACGGGGCGTCCTGATCGCCATGATGATTGCGGCGATCATCGCTGCGCCGTTCGTCGAGGAATTGTTGTTCCGCGGCGTCGTGCTCCGTGGGTTCCTGTCGGTGATGCCCGCCTGGCTGGCGTTGACCACACAGGCGATCGTGTTCGGTGCCGCCCATTTCGATCCCTCCCGCGGGATGGGCAACATCGGGTTGATCATGGTGCTCAGTGCGGCCGGGGGAGTGTTCGGCGTCGCCGCCTATCAGCTTCGCCGCCTCGGACCGTCGATCATCGCCCACGCCATGATGAACACCGTGGCCATGCTGATCGCCGTCTTCGTCGCCCGATAGCAGCCGTCAGGAACCGGGCGGGTCGATCGTCAGGTTGTCGATCAACCGCACGTCGCCGAACCACACGGCGATGGCAATGACCGCCGGGCGATCGACGGTGGTCAACGGCTCGAGCGTGGCCGCGTCGCTGATCTGCACGTACTCCAGACGGGCGCGGGGTTCGGCACCGACAACTCCGGCCGCCACGGCGATCAGCTGATCGGCGCAGTGTTCGCCGGCCGCCCACGCCACCTCCGCCGTGTGCAGCGAGCGCGGCACGACGACAGCCGCATCCCGATCGGCGGGGGAGAGGCGGCGGTTGCGGCTCGACATCGCCAGCCCGTCCGATTCGCGCACGGTCGGCACGCCGACGATGTCGACGCCCATGTCGAGATCGACGGTCATCCGCCGGATGATCGCCAGCTGCTGGAAGTCCTTCTGCCCGAACAGGGCCACGTCGGGGGTGACCGCGTTGAACAGCTTGGTGACCACCGTGACCACTCCGCGGAAGTGGCCCGGACGGCCGGCGCCCTCCATCGGATCGGCCAGCGGTCCCGGTTCGACATGGGTCTGGAAACCGTCGGGGTACATAGCCGCCGCCGTCGGGGCGTAGACCGCGTCGACGCCGATCATTCGGCACCGGGCGAGGTCGTCGTCGAGCGGGCGGGGATAGCGCTCGAAGTCGTCACGACGGTTGAACTGCAAGGGATTGACGAAGATCGAGACGACCACCACATCGCCGAGATCTCGCGCCGCGCGGATCAGGTGAACGTGGCCGTCGTGGAGCGCGCCCATCGTCGGTACGAGCGCGATGCGCCGCCGCGCATGGCGATGGGCCAGCGCCCAGCGCCGCATCCCGCCCGGAGTGTCGACCAGATCCGTCACGTCCGTCTAGTTCCTTCCACGCGTGGGCGAGGGCCTGCGGGTGAAGGCGGAGGGGCACAGATCTCGATAGGAGGGCACGCCGCCACCGGGATCGGCCAACACCACGGCGCGGGTGACGGCCCGGGCGAAACACGCTGCGCCGGCCTCGATGAGACGGCTCAGCTCACCGGGACGCGACCGGGGCGCGCCGAATCGCTCCTGCTCATCGACTGGAATGGGAAGCTCGCGGGCACCGGTGGCGAGGGCGAAGATCGTGTCGCCGTCGAACATCGAATGAGTCGGACGCACGGCTCGGGCCAATCCGTCGTGGGCGGTCTGGGCGAACCTGGTGCACTCCGCCTTGTCGAGACGGGCATCGGTGGCGACGATACCGATCGTCGTATTGAGAGGTTGGACTCCCGCCGAACTCGACCCCTCGGGGAGCAGCACGGCCCGCAGCGCCGACCGTTGAGCGCGCTCGGGGCGGCGCAGACCGAGCGAGTCATCGGCGAACCAGGGGAGTGCGGTATCGGGGTTGATCACGTGACCGACGGCGTTGACCACCGCCAGGGCGGCGACCGTTGCTCCGTCGGCCAACCGCACTGAGCTCATCCCGACGCCGCCGCGCAGTCCGCCGGCCCGTGCCCCGACTCCGGCTCCGACCGTCCCCTCACGAACGCCACGGCGCCGGGCGCGTTCGGCCGCGATACGGCCGAAGGAGTCGTCGGGGTGGTTGGCAAATCGGCCGCCGCGGCCGAGGTCGAAGATCACCGCGGCCGGGACGATCGGGACGACCTCACCGGGCTCCGGGCCGACCGGAAAGCCGACGTGACGATCGGCGAGGAACGACATCACCCCTGAGGCGGCCGCCAGTCCGTACGCGCTCCCACCGGTGAGGCAGATGGCGTGTACGTGGCCGACGAGATTTTCCGGGCGCAGCAGATCGGTCTCACGCGTGCCCGGCCCGCCGCCACGCACGTCGACACCGCCGACGGTGCCCGGGGGAGTGAGCACGACAGTGGATCCTGTCAGCCAACCACGCCCGGCACGTTGATGGTGGCCCACTCGAAGCCCGGCCACGTCGGTGAGCGAGCCGGCTTCAGGATCGCGGAGTCTTGACATGACCCTGCCATCGTGGCACGGCACGGTCGCCCACTACGGTTCCCTCCGGTCGACGGTTCGTTCGTCGCCGGGAAGTCGCAGGGGGAAGACCATGAAGATCGGCATCACCGTCGCCGGGCAACATCCGATCGACGGCACCAGGATGATGTTGGAACTGGCCCACGCCATCGGGGCCGACGACGTCTGGATGCCCGACCACATTCTCGGCGTGTTCCATCCCGATCTGTGGCCCGATATGGCCTATGCCAAGATCGCCGCCGATCCCGACGCCTACTACGACCCGTTCATCGTCGCCGGTGTGCTCGGAACGATGACCCCACTCGGCGTCGGCCTGTCGGTCACCGACACCACTCGGCGCAAGGCGGCCGACCTCGCCCGCAGTGCCCTCACGCTGCAACACATGGTGCCGGGTGGTTTCATCCTCGGCGTCGGGTCCGGCGAGGCCGAGAGCCTGGTGACGTTCGGCTACCCGTTCGACACCCCGGTGGCCGAGTGCGAAAAGGTGCTGCGCGAGTTGCGCAGCCTGCTCGACACCGGCCGGATGCCCGACGATATGGGCCTCTCGGGCCGCATGGGCATCCCGCTGGAAAGCGCCGTCGGCAAGCCGCAGGTGTGGGTGGCCGGGCACGGGCCGCGGATGTTGCGGTTGACCGGCCAGTACGGCGACGGCTGGATTCCGGCGTGGCCGATGAGCCCGGGGGAGTACGGAACGAAGCTGGCGACGATCAACGATTGGGCCGCCAAGTCGAGCCGACCGAACGTGGAGGCGTCGCTCCTTCCGTTCGTGATGCTGGGCCAGTCGAAGGAGTACATCGCCGATCTGATGGAAAAGGACCCGCTCGGCAAGCTGTTCGCCCTGTTCTGCCCGGCCGATGTGTGGGCCAAGCGGGGTTACAAGCACCCGTTCGGTGACGATTGCAAGGGCTTCATCGACCTCATCGTGCACGATCTCGATCCCAACGAGCTGCGGGCGCTGGCCCCGGAGATGCCCTTCGAACTGGTCGAGGACGTGGTGTTCCTGGGCAGCGCCCACGACATCGCCGAGCGCCTGTCGGGCTACGCCGCCAACGGGATGTCGCATGTGGCGATCTGCAATCTCACCGGTGTCGTGGGCGGCATGGAGGAGATCGAAGCCAACATGCCCGGCTTCGTCGAGCTGACGTCCCTCCTGCGAGCGATGTAACCGCGCTGACGTTCCGAGGGCTCACCGGCATCGCTGTTCGATTCTCACCGCTCGGCGTCGACGATCGAACACATCCACCTGCCCGCATTGCCTGTTGTGACATAACGAATATTATGGGCGGTTTATGGATGCCAGGATTTATGGATACCAGAACGTGGCGGGACTACACGCCGGGACGTAGGGCTCCGCTGGAGGACCAGAGTGCCTCGACTCGTTCGAGTCGTTCGGTGGCCGACTCCTTGAGTCGCTCGGCAACGGACGCCGACAACGCGCCGAGGAACGCCAGCGTCGCAGCGTGGCTGTCGAACGGGCCGACCGCGTCGGCACCGACCACGAACACCTCGACGGCCGCGACGGTCAGCGGTGACAGTCGGCTGTCGGTGACGGCGACGTGGGGGACCGCTCGCGTGGCCAACTCCCCCACGGCGTCGACAACCCACTGGTCGTATCTGCGTAGGTCGATGGCGACAACGAGATCGGTTCGACCGAGCTGTGACAACTGCCGTCCGAGGACGACCGGATTGCCATCGAGCAACTCGACATCATCACGGAGATACGCCAACTCGGCGACACACTGGCGGGCCACTCCCCCGGATGCATCGCCCGACAGCACTGCTACCCGCCGGGCCGTGGCCAGGGTTTCGACCGTACGGTCGTACGCGCCACGGTCGACCCCGTCGAACGTCGTTTGCAGATTGGCGAGCTCGCGTTGCAGGGTGCGCCCCAACACGTCGTGCCGGGCAAGCTCCTTGATACGAGCGGCGGCCGGACGCAGTTGTTGAGTGAGTTCCTCCTGCACGGCAGCTTGCAGCGCCGAGAACCCGTCGAAGCCGAGCTTGCCGGCCAGCCGAACCACCGTTGCCGCCCCCGAGCCCGCCCGACCGGCCAGTTCGGCGACCGTCCCGAACGCGACGGTTTGGGGATGACGCACGACGATCTCGGCGACGCGGCGCTCTGCCGCCGACAGCGACGTCGCCGCTTGCTGAACCCGATCCTGAACCAACATCGCCGTCAGGCTACGCCAGTGGCGCGAGCGGGGTCAGAACTGCCTGACTTCAAGGAGACTCTGGCACATCTACTCCGTATCTGATAAACTTGGAACATCTGTTCCATCCAGGAACGTCGCCGCTACTTGGAGATGCCGCCTTGTCGTTGACCACCACGCTCCATCGTCCCCACGCGCTGCCTGCTGTCGTCGAGGTCGGCGACTCGTGGCAGCCCCCGAACCGCGCCGTCGAGGCCGGCGGCCTCCACGCAATGGTGGCCGTCGCCGGGCGCGCCGGGCGCGCCGTTCCGGCCGACGTCTACGACGCGGTGGTCGGATTCGCCGACGATGCCGGCCGGAGTGGCGCACTCCTGGTGCGCGGGGTGCCCGTCGGTGAACTCGGTCGAACACCCGACCATCCCACCCAGGCGACCTCGAAGGATTCGGTCAGCGAGATGAACTTGCTGACCGTGGCACGCCTACTCGGTCAGCCGGTCGGCTACCTCCCCGAGCACGGTGGCGACCTGGTGCAGAACATCGTTCCCGTGCGGGCCAGCGAACAGCGCCAGGTGTCGACCTCGTCGAAGGTGGAGTTGATGTTCCACACCGAAGCGGCGTTCCATCCGCACCGCCCCCACTACCTCCTCCTGCTCTGCCTGCGCGGTGACCGCGACGGCGTCGCTCGCACCACGCTCGCTTCGGTACGCGAGGTCGCTCCGCTCCTGGACCCCGTGACCAGGGATGTTCTGGCCCAGCCCCGGTTTCGCACGGCGATCGACGAGTCATATCTCGCCGGCGGACGGTCCTGCCTCGGCGAGCCGGCTCCGGTGTTGTACGGCGATCCGTCGCATCCGCACGTCCTGTTCGACGCCGATCTGATGGTCGGCACGGACCTGCAGGCACAGCGGGCACTCGATCAGCTGAGCACGGTCGTTGCCGCCCATCACACCGGTGTCGTGCTCGAGTCGGGAGACATGTTGATCATCGACAACACCGTGGCGGTCCATGGTCGCAGCCCCTTCACTCCGCGTTTCGATGGATTCGACCGGTGGCTGCAGCGCACGTTCGTCGTTTCGGACCTCTCGTCGAGTGCGGGACAGCGCTGCGGCCGAATCGTCACCACCCACTTCTCCGCCCGCGAAACTTGCCCTGAGAAACTTGCCCCGAGATAATTGACTGATCGGTTAGATCGTCTCTATTATGCAACACGTCGTTCTGGGCAGGGGTGCTCGAACGGCCCGAGTCCGAGTTGCGAACTGAT
>JANMJD010000098.1:0-2903 GCA_031371195.1 Actinomycetes bacterium
GCTCGGTTCCGGACCTGTAGTCATGGACATCAAAAGTTCAACCGCTGCCGGCAGGCTCACCTACCGGCACGACGAGCTTGACAGACCCGAGTGCGCCGCGGCCAAGCCGTGTTCCGCATCGGTGAACAGATCGTTCCTCAGCCCGGCAGACGCGGGCCGGCGATGCGGACGTCGTCCCGTCGTCGGGTGATACCGCGGGCGTCGAGCTCGCCGAGCAGAGGCAACACATGTTTGCGGGTACCGTTGATCGCATCGCGGAATTCGGCGACGGTGAACCCCGTCGGCGCGGCGGCCAACAGGCCGGCGGCGACTCGGGCGGCGCCTTCGATCGCCGCCGGGTGGAACATCACGCCATCGCGCTCCACGACCAGCTTGCGGCGCAGAAGTTCGCGCAACACCGCTCGATCCACGGTGTCCATCGACGGCGGCGCCATTCCGCCCGCCTTCAGCACAGCGAGCGCCGGGTGGTCGGCGAACTCGTCGCGCACCTCGACCGGGAACGCCCGGCCGGCCTCGACCCGCACATCGGGCACGGTAGCCAGCGCGGCACGTTCTCGCTCGTCGAGCCCGGCGATGTCGAGACCCAGGGGACCGGCGGCGGCCACCCTGGTTCGTAACGCGGCGGCCAGTTCCTCGACGCGTCCCGGCGCAACGATCCACCCTCCGATGGTCGGCTCGCGCCGCTCACCGGTGAGCAGTTCGAGACGGTCGACCGTGATCCAACCGTGCTCACCTACGACACGTTCGATCGAGCGATCGGGCCGCGCCCGTGAGGCCGGACGAACGGGAGCGATGTCGAGCACCTCGCCGCCACCGACCGTCTCGTTGCGGCCCGCCTCGCGGAGCACGAACCGGTCGCCGGGCAGCAGGGGAACGTCCCCCTGCAGGTGCAGGCGTACCGAACCGGTACCGCCGGGCGGGATCGTCTCGGTGCCCAGGATCCGCAGACGCGCCGGAAACTCCCCGGAGCCGAGGTACACCGCATAGGCGCCACGACGTGAGACCTCGTGGTCGACGCCGTCGAGGACCGTCAGCGAGGCGTCGAATCGGGAGGTGAGGTGCCAGCGATCGGGGTGGGTCACTGCGTCGCCGCGGCCGATGGCGGTGTACTCGACCCCGGCGAGGTTGAGCGCGACGCGGTTCCCGGCGCCGATCCGTTCGACCGACGCACCCAACGACTGGATGGCCCGCACCCGGGCATGGAGCGCCTCGGCTCCGACGACCACCCGGTCGCCAACGCTCATCGACCCACCGGTCAACGTGCCGGTTACCACCGTGCCGCTCCCCTTGGCGGCGAAGACACGGTCGACCCACAGCCGGGCGCGGCCGCGGTCGGCGGCCGGCGGGGTGTCGGCGACCAGGCCGACGAGGGCGGAGCGCAGCTCGTCGAGCCCCCACCGGGCGGTCGCCGCGACCGGCACGATCGGAGCGTGCTCCAGGAACGTGCCGACCACGTGTTCGCTCACGTCGAGCGTTGCCAACTCCAGCAGGTCGTCATCGACCAGATCGACCTTCGTGAGGGCGATCACGCCCCGGGCGACACCGAGCAACTCGAGGATGCGCAGGTGCTCCTCGCTCTGCGGCTTCCAGCCCTCGGTGGCCGCCACGACGAACACACAGGCATCGACGGCACCCACGCCGGCCAGCATGTTGCGAAGAAATCGCACGTGACCAGGGACGTCGATGAACGCCACGCCCTCGCCGTTGGGCAGGACGGTGTGGGCGAAACCGAGATCGATGGTCAGCCCTCGTCGCTTCTCCTCCTCGAACCGGTCGGGATCGGTCCCGGTGAGGGCCAGCACCAACGACGACTTGCCGTGGTCGACATGGCCGGCGGTGGCAACGACCCTCATCGTGGGCCGCTCGTGCCCGACCCGCACACGACGAGCAGAGCGGCCACGAGGACCTCATCGTCGGATGGATCGACCGTGCGCAGGTCGAGGAACGTGCGTCCATCGCGGACCCGGGCGATGATCGGGACCTCACCGGCGCGCAGCGCGCCGAGACGGTCGCCCTCGATGGCCAACCCCCACGACGGGACGGTGATGCCGGGCAACGAGCCGGCTCCCGGCAACGCCGCCATCGACTCGGTCCGTACCCCGACATCGCCGATCACGGCGAGGATGGCGTCGGCGCGGCGCTGCAACTCGGCGACCGGGCGGCCGATCATCGCCCACAGGGGAACGTCGGTGACATCGCGGCGCAGGTAGGCGAGCACCGTCTCCTGCAACGCGGCGAGCACCATCCCGCCGGGCCGTAACGCCCGGGCGAACGGATGGCGGGCACAGCGGGCGACCAGATCGGCGCGTCCGGCGATGATCCCCGCCTGGGGTCCGCCGAGCAGTTTGTCTGCACTGAAGGTGACCAGTGCGGCCCCGGCAGCCAGTGTCTGGCGGGCAGCCGGCTCGTCGGCCAGCCAGGCCGGCGGACCACCCGGCAACCATGGGCACGTGGCATCGAGCAGGCCCGAGCCGATGTCGGCCACCACCGGCACGCCCAGGGTCGACAACGCAGCGACGGTCGTCTCCTCGACGAACCCTTCCACGCGGTAGTTCGACGGGTGGATCTTGAGGATCAGGCCGCTGTCGGGACCCAACGCACCGGCATAGTCCGCCAGGCGGGTGCGGTTCGTCGTGCCGACGTCGCGCAACCGTGCCCCCGACTGCTCCAGCACCTCGGGCACCCGGAACGCGCCGCCGATCTCGACGCTCTCGCCCCGCGACACGAGCACCTCGCGGTCGCGGGCCAGCGCCGCCAGCACGAGCAGCACGGCCGCCGCGTTGTTGTTGACGACCAGTGCCGCCTCGGCTCCGCAGGCCCGGGCCAGGAGCGACCCGACGGCCTGCTGGCGCGACCCGCGGCGGCCCGTCTGCAGATCGAACTCGAGGTTCATCGAACCGTGC
>JANMJD010000118.1:0-4289 GCA_031371195.1 Actinomycetes bacterium
GGCCGGATGATGCAGACCGGCGACATCGAGGGCCATCGCCGTCTCCACGTGGTTCCACGGATCGCAATGCCCGCCTTCGAACCACGGGATCATCCCACTGTCGATCTGCAGACCGGCGATCCATTCGGCGGTCTCATGGACTTCGTCTGCCGTGAGCACCCCGGGCAGATCGGGCAGCCGGCTCATGATCCCGCCATGGCCGGCACGCGAGCCGGCTGATCGGCCGGCTTGACGGCGTAGACGATGAGACTCTTGCCGAGTACCGGGCTGAGCGCCCGCTCGGCCAGCCGGGTGGACCGCGGGCCTTTGATGATGTCCCACTCGAGGAACCGGCGGTATTTGGTCACGAGCGGGTGATCCTCCCGGCGGGGTCCGACGGCGCATTTGAGCCACCAGTACGGGGAGTGCAGCGCATGGGCGTGATGCGAACCGATCACGTCGAGTCCGGCCGAGCGGAGCTTTGCCTTCAACTCTGTGGCCGAATAGATGCGCACGTGGCCACCAACCGACTTGGGGGCGTGGTATTCGTCCGAGAGCATCCAGTTGATCTTCTCGGGCCACCACGTCGGCACCGTCACCCCCAGGGCGCCGCCCGGTTTCAGGACGCGAGTCAGCTCGCCGATCGCGGCGACATCGTCCTGAATATGCTCCAACACCTCGGAGGTGACGATGCGGTCGAACGTGGCATCGGCGAACGGCAGCCTGGTCGCATCGCCGCGCAACACGCCGACGAAGCGATCCCACGGAATCTCCCCGGCCACGGCCATCGCCCCGAAGGTCGCCCGGGTACCGGTCAACTCCTCGGCCGCGTAGTCGAGCGCGACAACGTGGGCACCCCGCCGGGCCGCCTCGAACGCGTGGCGACCGAACCCGGCCCCGGCGTCGAGGAACAGGTCACCGGGCCGCAGCCCCAACTTCTCGTAACGGACGGTGAGCATCAGCGGTTGCGCAGCTTGGCGACGTTTTGGGGCATGGCGAGGACCTCGCGGTACTGATCGACAGTGAGCTGGGCGCAGTACTTCCAACTCCACCGCTCGACGACCCGCTGACGTCCGGCGGCTCCGACCCGGGCGCGCAGCGCCGGGTCGTCGAGACCACGACGGATCTGGGCGGCAAGGGCCTCGGCGTCGCCGGCGGGGCATTGGAGTACGGTGTCGCCATCGGCCCCGGTGACCTCGGGCAGAGCGCCGCCGTCGGTGGCGACGAGGCAGATCCCGGTGCACATCGCCTCGATCGCCGGCAGGCTGAAACCCTCGTACAAACTCGGCACCACAGCCAGCTCGGCCTCGGAGTACAGCTCGACGATCCGCTCGTCGGAGACCCCCGAGACGAAATCGATGTACGGCCGCAGACCGAGCTTGTCGATCATGTCAAGGCTCGCCCCCGGCTTGGGTTTGCCGATGATGGTCAGGCGGACATCACGCTCGGTACGCAACTTGGCCATTGCTTCCAACAGATACGACAGCCCCTTCAGCGCCACATCGGCGGACGCCGTGGTGATCAACTGCCCCGGCTTGCGGGTGACGCCGGGGACCGGCTTGAACAGGTCGGGGTCGACCCCGACGGGGACCAGCCGCATGTTCTCAAGCGGCACCCCCATGTCGGAATGGATGTCCTTGATCGAATTCTCCGAGACGACGACGACGCGGGGCATCCGCGAGGCGACGCGACCCTGCATCTCGACGAAGTCGTACCAGCGCCGGATGCCGCGCCGCTTGCGCCGGTCTGGCGTGTGGGCCATCTCCAACGCCCGGTCACGCGTGATCGGATGGTGCAGAGTGACGATGGTCGGCAGGAACTTGTCGACGCGCAGGATGCCATAGCCGAGACATTGGTTGTCGTGGACCAGGTCGAACTGGCGCTGGCGCTTCTTGAGTTCGGGCAGCACGCGTACCGAGAAGCCGAGCGGTTCACCGAAGGTGCCCTTGAGATGGGTGAGAACCTCGGCCAGATCGCCCTTGGACTTGATCTCCCAGAACCCGGGGAGTCGGCCGGGAAAATAGTCGTTCCAGATATCGAGGCTGGGGAATTGATGGAGCGGCACACGCTCGTCGAGAATCGGATACGGCTGCCCGCTGAACACTTCGACGTGATGGCCGAGATCGACCAACGCCTTGGTGAGATGGCGGGTGTACACGCCCTGACCGCCCACATGGGGTTTCCCGCGGTAGGTCAGATAGGCAAGACGGAGCGCGCCGTTGGGGTCCACTGCACGGGGCATTCGAGCGATCCTACCGACGGGTAAGCGCGACCTTCCCGCTGAACGAAATCGTCACACGGCTGGAAACCACGGGGAATGGCTACCGATTCCAGGCGAGGCGCATCCAGTGCACGAACGGTTCTCCCGGCTCAACGATCGTGGCGCCGAGGTTCAGACTGTTCGATGGACCCGATTGCGGTTCGGCGCACGTGGCGTGCTCGGGCATGTCGTAGAGCACCCAGTGGTCGCACGACGAGGTGATCTCCAGCGTGAAGTCACCCCACGTCAGCGACACCGGCTGGGGGACGTCGGTGAAACAGTCATCCCACGGCGGCGGAGTCGGGGGAGCGATGGTCTCGCTGGTGCAGACGTAGTCGTCGTCACGCCGATACATCGTCGCCGGGGAGAAATCGACGGCATCGGGTTTGACGAACCACGGGTGCCAGCCGATCGACGACGGCATCCGCACCGTTGCGTGTACCTCGATCCAACACGTCAGGGATGCGGCTTCCAGCTCGAATCGCTGCCGGGCCACACCCGGGAACGGCCAGCCGTCGCCGTCACCGATCGGTGTCTCGATCTCCAGCGCATCGGAACCGAAGCGGGTCACCGTCCACGAACGTGTGAAACCCGTGCCGTGGATCGCATGCGGTTCCATGTTGATCGGGAGCTCGTAGTCGACACCATCGAAGGAGAACCGACCTCGTCGGGTGCGGCCGACCCACGGAACCATCGGATACGACCCCCAGTGCAGCGGGTTCCCGGGCAGGTTGCCGGCGAGGAGCTCACGCCCACCCACACTCAGGCTGGCCAACCGGCCGCCGTGGACAGCGTCGACGACGGCGCTGACTCCATCAAGCTTGAGTTGTAGGGGATTCACGCGGTCGCAGCCTCGGGATTTTCAGTCACGAGCGGCCACGCTACGGCCGCCGAGGCCAGCACGTCGGCCAAAGCGGCCGCATCGTCGGGCGCGATGCAGGTGGAGGCGATGCAGACCGAGCCCCGCCACATGCTCAACACGTACACGGCGCGGTCGGCGTGCCACGTGATCCGCAACGACTGATCGCCGCCGCGGGCGTCGGGAACAGCCACCCGGACCCTCGATGCATCTCTCAGCGCGACCATGTCTGCGATCATGCACGAGATGCGTGGACTGGTGCAACGGGTATCTCGGGCCAAAGCAACGGTTGCCGGGGCGATCGTCGGAGAGATCGGCCCTGGACTGTGTGTACTGGTCGGCGTCACCCACGACGACGACGCGGCCAAGGCCCGCAAGTTGGCGGCCAAGATCTGGAACCTGCGGGTACTCGACGACGATGCCGGAGTGATGAATCGCTCGGTCGCCGACACCGACGGGTCGATTCTGATCGTCAGCCAATTCACCCTCTATGGCGACACGGCGGGCGGCCGGCGCCCGAGCTGGATCGCCGCGGCCCGCCCGGAGCACGCCGAGCCGCTGGTCGACGTTGTGATCGACGAACTCCGCAGACTCGGGGCGACGGTCGCCACCGGTCGGTTCCGCACCGAGATGGCCGTCGAACTGGTCAACGACGGACCGGTCACCGTGATGCTCGAGGTGTAGCACCCGAGCTCCGGTCGGACGAAAGTCTCTGCCGGCCGAGCAGCCAGGTCAGCATCAGCGCGGCCGACACGACGAAGGGCAGGTCACCGAGGCGGTTGTAGAGGGTGCGGCCCGAGCGCATCGAGATGGTGCGGATGCCGACCTTGGCTGCGCTGACGGCTGAACGGTCGTACACGTGCCCTTCGGGCGACACGAAGGCACTGAAACCCGTGGGAGCGACCTGTACGACCCAGCGATCGGTCTCGATCGCCCGAAGCCGCGACGACGCCACCTGTTGGCTCTGGAGCACCGTCCCGGTATAACTCGACCCGTTCGTGGGGTTGATCAGCAGCTGCCCTCCATGCGACGTGCCGTCGCGGGCCCGCCCCCCGAAGAACACCTCCCATGAGATCACCACCGCCACCCGTCCGACCGGCGTGTCGAGATACGCCGGTCCGGTCCCGGCCACGGCGTTGCGTGGGACCAGGTCGGTCGGTGCGCCCAACGCCTTGAGCAGCCCGCGCAACG
>JANMJD010000173.1:0-2993 GCA_031371195.1 Actinomycetes bacterium
CGCATAACGCGCGAACGTTCGTGGTCAGAGCACTAGATGATTGGTTCCAAGGGTGTCAGTGGTCGTAGGCGAGGAGTGATCGGGCGGGTCCTGGTCGGTCGGTGGTTTCGTTGTGCCAGATCGCGGCGGTGAGGGCGAGGAGGCGTTGGAGCACGCGTGCGCAGACGCCTGCTGGTTTGCGGCCGCCGTGGCGTTCTGGGAACAGAAGTACCGTCAAGCGTCATAACCACCCGTCCGCCCGACGGGGTGATGCCCAAGGCGCGCACAGGACGCGCACCAGCGACAAGTCTGAACGCGCTGCCGAGTAGTCGAGAACGAGCGCGGATCCGGCATCGCCCGATGCCGCCGGAGCACATTGACGCTCGTCCGACAGTGTTCAGAACGCACGCATGGTTGTTGAGAACGCCTGAAAATAGAGAGGCGACGCCGGGAATCGAACCCGGATACACGGCTTTGCAGGCCGTTGCCTAAGCCATTCGGCCACGTCGCCATCGCACCGGCAAACCGCTGCGAAGCTGCCAAGATAGCGGCTCGATCGGCCGACTGCGTAGTCGGTTGCGGCCGGGCGTCGTCCACCGGGCGCACTAGCCTCCCGTTCGATGGCACGACCCCCCGATCCCCAGGCCCGGGCGGAGTTGCTCGACGCAGTGGTCGCCTACCTCGCCGAGCATGGGTTGGGCGAGGCAACGCTGCGGCCGATGGCCGACGCCGTCGGGACGAGCGTCAACCGCTTGACCCACCACTTCGGGTCCAAGGCCGAGTTGCTGGCCGCAGCGCTCGAGCGGGTGCAACAGGTGCACAAGACGCTGGAGGCGGCGTGGCTGGCGGAGGAGCCGGCCGCGACCCAGAGTCGGCTGTTTCGGCGGTGGTGGGCGCACATCTCGTCGTCGCGGGCAAACCTCAATCTGACCCGGCTCGGCCTCGAGGCGGCGGCGATCGATGCGACGGTGACGGGACTCGCCGGCGATGTGCGGGCCGACCAGATCGGGGCCTGGCGCGAGAACATCGAGAAGCGATTCGTCGCCCACGGGATGGCCGACGACGACGCCCGCCGCGAAGCAACCGTTCTGAAGGCCGTGTTCACCGGCCTGACCCTTGATCTGCTGGCCACTGGCGACGGTGAACGACTGAGCATGGCCCTCGAAACGGTCCTCGACCGGTTCGACGCCCGGCTTCCCGAATTGCTCCCCGGCCGGTAATCACCGCGCCCTGATCCCCGGCCGGACCGAGCGTCTACAGGCCGTCTTCAGCCGCTGAGCACGCCGGTGTGACGAGCAACACGTCGAGTATGGGAACCGTGTGACCACTGACATGTTGCGCTGGTAGTGGCGGAGGTTTACGGTTCGATCACTCCTCCCCGCTTTGGAAGATTGGCGGCGAAGGCGAGGGCACGGGGGTGCAACTTTCATCAAGTTGTATTTGCCATTTTTCGATCAAGATGCTCAAGAGAAGAGAAACCGATGACCACCGACTCAGCCGGCTTCCCGATGGTGACTGCGATCTCGCAGGACACGATCAACTATCAGATAAGTCAACTCTTCAAGGAAGGGATCGTTCATCAGACTTTGCAAGTCACGATGGCCGACACGGGCATCAGTATCAACGCCACTCTGACGGCACCAACAATCGACGTTTCGGTAGCTGGCAGCATGTCGACCGTGATCTTCAACATCAACATGCCGAGTGGATCGTTCACGTATTACGAGGGTTTCGGACCGAACGCCACGCAGCACGTCATCAACTTCCAGAACTGGGTCTACGCCTTCGACGTGAATCTCAACCTGCAGCAGATCGCCCAGGCCGACGTGCAGAGCAGCACGGTCGTGCCACCGGTCGTCCAGCAGATCCTCCAGAACTTCACCGCCGACCAGTTCTCGATCAGCCATCTGTTCATGGACTTCCAGAACGCCGACATCGCCCGCTATGACCCGACTCGGACCACGATGCCGATGCCCGACGGCTCGACGATCACTCCGGGTCAGCTCACGCAATGGCAGAACGCCATCGAGAACTACTTCACGAGTCTCGCCGGCTCCGCCAATCCCTACATCCTCGGCTACGCGGTCGCTGCCCACGACGCCAACGCCGCAGCCGGGCAGTCGCCGCTGTTCAACCCGACGGGTGCGACCTTCTCGACCTATCAGGGCGGTACCGCCAGCTGGCAACGATCGCTGAACTTTCTCCTGGTCACCGACAACGCGTCGATGCCGGCCGTACCACCCAACGGGGCGCTGGCGGCGAGTGCGATCTCGTCGCAGAGCTACGACGGAGCCCTCGTCATCAGCCCGAGCCTGTTCCTCGCCGGCTACGTCGAGGGTCAGGTGCTCCCCCTCGTCGCCTCGGCGCTCAGTCTGCCGGCTTTCACCAAGGCCGGTGCTGTTTACACCTCGACGTCCACGTGGGACAACCTCACGCTCAACGGCGGTCGGGGCCGGATCGCCGGCACTGACTGGCCGATGAACATCTACGAGGAGGACCGCAACACCAAGGCGGTGGTCGCCACCCTGGTGCCCGGCGCGACGCCGAGCATCCACTTCGCCGGCTCCTACACGATTCAAGCGACATTCACCGAGTACCCGTTCAATAGTAGGACGTGGGACGGCACCGTCACCACCACTCAGACCTGGACACTCGATCTCGTCATCGCTGCCGGTATCGACGGCAAACTGACCGTCACCCCGACGTTCGCCGCGGCGACCCCGGTGCAGACACAGGACGAGAACTTCGTCCAGAAGATCTTCGACGTCATCGCCAGCATGGGCATCGGAAGTGTGTTGCTGAACTCGGTCGGCGCGTGGTCGGCAGAAGTGGAGAACTCCGACTTCTCATTCATGGAATCAAACCTGGCGTCGGCGCTCTCAAACGTCGGTCAACGAGTGATCCTTCCGGCCGGCGATGAGTTCTTCTTCGCCGATGCAACGATGCTCGATGACTTCGGACTTCGTTTCGACGTCCAGTACAAAGCCAGCCACTGATTGACGACGAGAAGGAAC
>JANMJD010000187.1:0-5123 GCA_031371195.1 Actinomycetes bacterium
CGCGAACTGTCGCGCGATGTTGCATAGAGGCGACTTCTGAACGGTTGTGCAACAGGTATCCGCGCCTGTGGTGCACGTGGCGGTTACGCATAACGGCTGTGACTGGGGCGGGCCTTGAGGACAAGCGGTTCGTGTTCGGCGACGTCGGGTGAGGGCGTTCCCGGTGAAGCTGCCGTCGGGCGTCCGGTATTGGACGGTGCTCGATGACGATCTGGTCGTGGTTGGCGAGGCCGACGCGTTTCTGCGTCATGTCCGGGTCGGCCGCGATGGTTCGGAGCTGACTACGAAGTCCTATGCGGGTGGGATCAGCTTGTTCTTGCGTTGGTGCGCGCGTAGCGGTCGTCATTGGCATGACGGCGTCGAGCATGTGGGTTTGTTCATGGTGTGGCTACGCCATGCGGGACCAGAGGTGAGCGGCATCGACGCTTCACCGATCGAGATGGGCGAAGTGCTCTGCGGCCCGGGCCGGGAACCGGTGCGCGGCGCACGCCGGGTCAACGGGGTGCTGGCCGCCGTGCGGGGGTTCGTGGTGCACGCGGTCGATTCAGGCCAGGCGCCCGCCCATCTGGTCCCGATGCTCTACGAACTGGCCAGCGAACGTGATCTTCCCGAGCAAGCACAACGCGAAGACGGCCCGATGTTGTGGCGGATGCGGGCCCGTCACCGCCTCCATGAACCCGAGACGGCGGTGGACCGGGCCAGCGACGCCGAGATCGTGGCGTTGTTGGGTGCGTGCCGGTCGGCCCGAGACCGGCTGATGGTGCTGTTGATGGCTCGTGCGGGGTTACGTCGGGGCGAGTTGTGCGGGCTACGTCGCTGCGATGTCCATCTGGGGTTGGACTCCCGGCCGTTGGGCTGCGAGGTCAAGCGGGCTCATGTGCATGTGGTTCGACGCGACAACCCCAACGGGGCGTGGGCCAAGTCCCGCCGTCAACGGGTGGTCCCGTTGGACTTCTTGGTTGTGCAGGCTTTCGACACCTACGAGTTCGAACGCTTGGGGGTGCTCGAAGCCCGGGCCAGCGACTTCGTGTTGGTCAATTTGTTCCGGCGGCCGGTGGGCGCGCCGATGCGACCCGACGCGGTCAACGAGTTGATGACGGGGTGGTCGCGGCGGGCGGGTCTTTCCGAGCCGGTGTCACCCCATCAACTCCGTCATGCCTTTGGCAGCAACGTGGCCGATTCCGGCGGCAGCCTCGACGAGATCGCTGAACTGCTGGGTCACGTCTCGATGAGTTCGTCGCAGGTGTATCTCCATCCGGACCCGGTTCGGTTACGCGACGCCGTTGACCGGGTGCCAAGTCCCCGACCACAGACAGGAACCGACCAATGACTGTCTCTCTCCACGCTGTTTCCGCCGACGTTGCCGTGTCGACGGGGGACGGCTCGCACGTGTTCGTCACGGCGGACCGTGTCGACGGGCGGGCCGTTCGCCTCGCCGCCCTGGTTGACCCGGTGTTCCTCAGCGAGGTGGGATGGGACCGGGCGGCCAGTGTGCTGTCTCCACCACCGGGTCATCCGCTGCTGGGCCGCCCGGTCTGTTGCGGGCAGGACTGTTCGACCACGGCACCGGCCCGGTCCCGGATCTGTGCGTCGTGTCGGCGTCGACTTGATCGTCACGGTCTCGGCTTCGACGAGATCGATCTATTGCCGGTCCGCACCGGCTGGGCCAAGGGCCCGGGCGGGTGCGCGTTGGCGGGTTGTCGACGGGAGTGGGTGTCATCTGGTCGAGGGTTGTGCCGAGCGCATCTCGACCAAGCCGACGCGCTCGGGGTCGGCGTGGCCGAGTTCTGCGGGCATCCAACGGCCCAGCCGCTTGGGGCGTGCGAGCCATGCGCGGTTGTGGCCTGCGTGCAGCAGCGACGTCACCCCGACGGCCTCTACTGCGAACCCCACCAGCTCCGACTCCGGCATGCCCGCCGCCGAGACGCTGCCCTGGACGAGCAGCGGTGGCAGCGGACCGAAACACCGGTCGGGCGGGGCGGGCAGATCAGTTTTCGGGGGCTGGCACCGGTCGTGATCGCCGAGCTGTTGGTCGGGCTGCAACAACGCTGCCGACTCGATGGCGTCAAGACCAAAGAGGCCGACCTGCGGCTGTGGTGCAACGGGTTGCGCGCCCAGCAGGCAGCCAATCTCGCCGACTACGTCATGGCGACCGATCCCGACCCGACGCTTCAATCGTTGTGCAACTCGGTGAGCGCGCACGCCCGCCGGGCACTGTCGAACCCCGAGACCGAAATCGTCAACGATGAATGGGACCTGGTCGTGTTCGGTCACACCGGCACCTTGTCATTCACGAAAATCACGCAGCCCTGGTTGCGTGATATCGCCAAGCGGTGGGCGGCCGACGATCTCCCCAAGCGCCGGTCGACCACCTCCAGAGGAGGCTCGGCCGTGCGTCATCACCTGGGCTGTGTGGCCCGGTTGTCGGCGAGCCTGCGGATGCGACCTGACCGCGGCGAGATCCCCGCCGCGCTGGACCGCGCCGCGATGGAAGCGTTCCTGAACCGGCTCGCCTACCTCCAATCAGCCGGCCAGATCAGCGCCGATGCCCGGATCCGGACCTGCCGGGAAGTGCGCACCGTCCTGACCACAGCCCGAGCCATGGGCCTGACCCGCCCCGGCAGGCCAGCCGCCGGCCTGGGTGAGGATTTCACGATCGGTGTCGCCGATGTGCCCGACAAAGCCGAGCCGCCCGAACCGGGCCGTGATCTCCCGGTCGAGATCATGCGTCAGCTCTGCGCCCACCTCAACGAGGTGCGCTCCCCGGTGATGCGCTGCGCCATCGAGTTGGCCATCGACACCGGCCGACGACCTGAAGAGCTGTGCACACTGAACGTGGATTGTCTGACCCGCGACAACGACGGCGCAGCAGTGCTGGTCTATGACAACCACAAAGCCAACCGGTTGGGCAGGCGTCTGCCGATCAGCGAGAACACCGCCCAACTCCTCATCGACCAACATGCGCGTGTGCGAGCCCGCTGGCCCGACACCCCGCTCGCCGAGTTGAAACTGTTGCCCACCGACCGGCGCAACCCTGATGGGACCAAGGCCATCACGGCGTTCAGTCTCGCGTTCGCGCACCGGACTTGGGTGAGCCGCATGCCGATGTTGCTCACCGCGGATGGTGCCGAGTTCGACAAGACCAAGATCGTTCTCTACGCCTACCGCCACACCTACGCGCAACGCCACGCCGACGCCGGGGTCGGCATCGACGTGCTCCGCGAGCTGATGGACCACCGCAAGCTCGATGCCACCAAGGCGTACTACCGGGTCGGCGAGAACCGTCGTCGCGAAGCTATTGACCGGGTCGCTGCCATGCAGTTCGACCGGCACGGCAACCGCATCTGGCGAACCGCCCAGCAACTCCTTGACTCCGAACACGCCCGCCGCGCCATCGGCGAGGTCGCCGTCCCCTTCGGGGTCTGCGCCGAGCCGTCCAACGTCCAAGCCGGCGGCAACGCCTGCCCGTTCCGGTTCCGCTGCACCGGCTGTGACCACTTCCGCACCGACGTCTCCTACCTGCCCGACCTACACGCCTACCTCGACGACCTCTTACGCAACCGCGAACGCGTCCTCGCCGCGACCGACATCGATGAATGGGCACGCGTTGAAGCCATGCCGTCGGAAGAAGAAATCGTCCGTGTGCGTCGACTCATCGCCCGGGTCCACGCGGGCCTCGACGACCTCACCGCTGATGAACGAGCCCACATCGACACTGCGGTCGCCGCCGTGCGGGGCCACCGTTCTGTCATGATCGGCATGCCCCGCATCCGCCAAATCACGCCCGACCTGCGCCCTGAAAGACTCGCATGACCAACACCAACACCCGCAGCACTGCCATGACCCAAGGACGACGCGCCGACTCCGCGCGCCGTCGCCAACGCGTACTCACAGCCCTCAACGACGCCACCAACCAAGGCAACGAGATCAGCGTCAGCGGCATCGCCCGACGCGCCGGAGTCGACCGCAGCTTCTTCTACCGCCACCGCGACCTCCTCGAACAGATCCACACCGCCGAAGCCCAACCCTCCAACCCTGCAGGCGCCGGACCCGCCGTCAGCCGGGCGTCGCTGCAAACCGACCTGACCAACGCGCACCAACGCGCCGTTCGCCTCGCCGCCCGGGTTCACCAACTCGAACAGCGCCTTTCCGAGTCGCTCGGCGAACAGGCATGGCACGAATCCGGTCTCGGCGTCCCCGACGACATCGACCAACTCAAACAACAGATCGGCACGCTCCAACAACACACCATCGATCTGCGGCTCCAACTCGAAGAACGCGACCAAGACCTCGCCGCCGCCCGAGCCGCCAACCGGGAACTCATGACACAGCTCAACACCCCACGGACCCCCACATGACCACCGACAACACCCACGTGCACCACACCTGTTGCAATTCTCAGATCGCCGACACGAGCCCTCCCACCAGCCCAGACGCACAGATCCGTGTCTCACGTCGACGCCCGACCCCCGGAGAACCGGCTCCACAGCGAGCTCGGCGACATCCCACCCGCCGAGTTCGAAGCCCTCTACTACGCTCAAACCCGAGCGACCAGCAAGGTCCCAACACCCACCCGGACCTGATGCAAAAGACCGGCCGGTTCAGACCTATCGAGGATGGCAACGACACGGCGCACAAGTACGACGCGGCGAACGTGCCACGCACGTGCTGCTGTGGAAGCCCGCCCGACCCGCCACCGAGCGCGACGACTCAACCAACGAACCCGACGACAGCGGCACACCGACCGCACCCCGCGGCCGACTGGTGTCACGAGTCTTCGCCGTGTTCGCCGCCGAACAAGTCGACGGCGCCGACTCGACACTGACCGATCGCGACGAGCCACGCGACACACCGGAGCGAATCGCCGCCGCCGACACCTACTTCGCGTCGATCGGCGCAGACGTGATCACGGGCGGCAACCGCGCCTGCTACATCCCGGCCGACGACCGCATCCACGTCCCCCACCTCAGCCAGTTCGAGCACCCCGCGATCTACTACTCCACGACCTGTCATGAGCATGTCCATTGGACAGCTCACCCCAGCAGGCTCGCCCGCGACCTCACCGGCCGATTCGGAGACGACGCCTACGCAGTCGAAGAACTCATCGCCGAACTCGGCGCAGC
>JANMJD010000278.1:0-1842 GCA_031371195.1 Actinomycetes bacterium
GGTGATCACGAACCAGATCATGCTGCACATGTCGAAACCGTCGTCGAGTGAGCGGTCGCTCCCCATGTCGACGTGCTCACGTTGGATTTCGGTGCGCCACCGGGTGATCTCCTCGGGCGTGTCCTGGATACCGATCCAGCCCGCGAGGCCGTACTTGGCGATGCGGGCCGCGGAGCGCTTCGGGTCCTTGAGACCGCTGAAGTAGATCGGCGGGTGTGGGTCCTGGACGGGCTTGGCGCCGAATCCACACGAGTCGAAGTCGGCGAACTCGCCGTGGTACTCGAACAGTTCGTTCGTCCAGATGCCCTGCATGATTTCGATGGTCTCGCGCACGTGGGCGTGGCGCCGGGGGAAGATGTGCGACGCGCTCGCGGCGGCAAACTCTTCGGGCATCCACCCGGAGCCGATGCCGACGTTGACGCGACCGTTCGAGAGGTGGTCGATGGTGGCGATTTCGCCGGCGAGCACGCCGGGGGAGCGGTAGGGCGTGTCGATGATGCTCATGCCGATGCGGACCTTGGTGGTCTTGGCGGCGAGCCACGGGATAAGCGGCATGCCATGGAGCCACTCGCCGCGGGCTGATACGGGCATCTGTAACGGGAACTGTTCCATCATCCCGAATGGGTACTTGAGCTCTCCGCTATCGGAGGCTTCGGGAACGACGATTCGGTCGAGCGTCCAGACGGAGTCGAAGTCGAGGTCCTCGGCGAGCGCGGTGAGGTCTTCGAGTTCTTTGACAGTCACCTTGTCGCGGAAGTTGGGCAGGTACAAAGCAAGTTTCATGAGAGACAATCCCCTTCTCGTTGTCGTCGTGAATCGGCCAACGACGGCCGCCAAGCGCCGTAACCCATGGCCCCCAGGTGTTCGACGTCACACATCTCGCACGGTAGACACGCCACGCTCGCCAGGCGATGAACGCTTTGTCAACATTCCAACAACGACTACGTTGACGGGGTGCAAACCGGTCGTCAGGTGTTGGTCGTCGACGACGACGACGGGGTTCGTACGGCGGTGACGTGGGCGCTGGAAGCCGACGGGTTCGAGGTGCTCGCCGTCGAAAACGGGTTGGCCGCAATGGATGTGATCGAGTCGTCGTCGTTGTCGTTGGTGGTGCTCGACTTGTCGTTGCCTGGGCTTGGGGGCCTCGACATCTTGAACCGTGTGCGTACGAGCGAGGCTCGTGACGGGCGTTGGCGTTTGCCGATCATCGTGCTGTCGGGGCGAGACAGCGAGATGGACCGGATCGTCGGCCTCGACCTTGGGGCTGACGACTACTTGGTCAAGCCGTTCTCTCCGGGCGAGTTGGCCGCCCGTGCCCGGTCGCTACTTCGCCGTAGCGCCGAGCCGACGTCGGGCGGCAAGCAGCTGTTCACCCCGACTGGATTGGGTGTCGAGATCGATCGGGAGTCGCGCAACGTCTGGGTCGATGGGACGTCGATTGAATTGGCGGCCAAGGAGTTTGACCTGCTCGCCTATCTTGTCGATCATCCCCGTCGGGCTTTTCGGCGGTCGGAACTGCTCGCCGCGGTGTGGTCGAGCGATTCGGGCTGGCAGAACGAGGCCACGGTCACCGAACACGTCTATCGCCTGCGGCTCAAGGTCGAGGCCGATCCGCAGCATCCGAGATGGCTGCGTACGGTCCGGGCGGTGGGGTACCGATGGGAGGGTGAACGTGCTTTCCGGAAGTGAGGTCACCGCCGTCCTCGATCACCAAACCGCCGTGATGGCCGAGATTACCTCGGGAGCGCCGCTGCCGGTGGTGCTCGACTCCGTGGTCTGCGCCCTCGAAGAGCTGATGCCCGCGAGCCAGTGCTCAATTCTGCTGCTCGATGACGTCGGAAT
>JANMJD010000221.1:0-27609 GCA_031371195.1 Actinomycetes bacterium
ATGATCGAACCGGTTCATGGCTCGGCCCCCGACATCGTCGGGACGGGCAAGGCCAACCCGACGGCGGCGATCCTGTCCGCCGCGCTGATGCTCGACTTCCTCGGCGAGAGTGCGGCCGCCGATCGCATCCGCGCCGCCTGCAGCGATGGTGGGTCGGGAACGACCACCGAGATCGCCGACCGGATCGCTGCCCGTCTGGCGTAGAACCGGGACTCCACGGTCGAAAACGGCAATGGCCGCCCCACCGAAGCGGGGCGGCCATTCGATGTGCCGTTCAGCGCGGCACGGGCCAACCGGAAGACGACGTGACGTCGCCCGGTCTCGGGCTCCGACCCGGACGGGTCAGCCGCTGAGCTTGCCGCAGTTCTTGCCGGCGTTGAAGCACGAGGCGACCAGCTTCTCCAGGGCGGGCTGCTTCCACTGGTTCCAGAAATCTCCGTGCATGGTGAACGGGTCGCCTGTCGCCAGGGTGATCTTCCCCGTGCTCTTGCCGACGATGTACTCGTTGCGGATCGTCAGCCGGGGAATGATCACCGGGTGCGACGACGGGCAGTTTCCGCCCGACGAGTAGGCCACGTGACTCTGGTGGTTGGGGCTGTCGAGGTTGACGCCGTCCCAGCAGTTGGGGAAGTTGATGTGGATGGTGATCATGCCGCGGGGGCAGCTCGACGGCGGGGCGACCAGCTTCGCCGAGATCGAGTTGTCGCTGCACCCCCACCAGATGTTGTGGCCGAGCTGCGGGTTCTCCTTGGCGCTCTTGGCCATTGGATTGCCGGCCAGAATGCGAAGCCCGGCCGGGAACGGATGCAGCTTGCGACCCGTGGGATTGCGGTAGTACATGGTCTGGCGGCTCTTGACCCCCGTCGGCCCGTTCACTCCGACGACCGGGTGGACTTCGGTGCCGTTGCTGAACAGGGTCGGCACCCAATAAGCCGACGTGTCATCCTTCGCCGCGCAGGTCGTGCCGGCGCTGGCCGCCTGCATCGTCGCCGTCGTCGACGAGGCGTTGGTCGTCTTTGCCCCCATGAAGTCGTGCTGATGGCTGGCTCCCGGCTTGCCGAAGAAGACGATCGGGTCGTCCTTCAAGGCGTGCGAGAATGGGCAACTGACCTCCCATCCGGCCGACGAGCTTCCGCCGACCTTCGAGATGTCACCGGGGGCGACCTTGCTCACGACCAGGATGTCGCTGGTCGTGTTCGCCGAGACGGCCGCTGGCGCCATCGGCATGTTGGGATCCATCGGTGCACTCGCATCGGCCGCTACCGCGGCGTCGATCGAGGCGCCCGATGCGGGCGCCGCAGCCGCCGTATCGGCTGGCGCCGGCTCGGTCGATTCCGGACTGGCCGAGCTGGAGCCGACCATTCCGGCCGAGGTGATTCCGACCGCCACGGCGATGATGACCGCCGAGCGCACGATGGACTTCCGGCCACGGGGACCGCTGGGATGAGATGAAGCTTTCACGCTGCATCCGCCTTTCTTTCCGCCACCCGCCATTTCCGACAGGACCGATTATTACAGTTTAGTTACGATAAAGCAACACTTTTCGTAATGAATCTGTAACAGAGCGACGGCGAGGGGAGTTCAAGGCACGGCAAAACACGCCTAGCGGGCTCCCAAGGTTTGGAAAAAGCGCAATTGCGCAGGTGGACGACCGCCGAACGTGCGATCCCCGGCGATGCGGGGACTCAGCTCAATCGGGGCTCAGCGGAACTTGCCGCAGTCCTTACCGGCATTCACGCAGGTGGCGGTCAGGTTGTCGAGCGCTGCCTGATCCCAGGTGTTCCAGAAGTCCCCGTGGATCGTGTAGGTCGGCCCCGACGCCAACGAGATCGCCCCGGTCGTCGGACCGACCACCCATTCCAGGCGGATCGTCACCTCGGCGATGTGCACGGGGTGTGTGGCGGGGCAGCGCCCGCTGCTCGACCATGCCACGTGGCTCTGATGATCGGGGCTGTCGAGGCTGATGCCGTTCCAGCAGTCCGGAAAGTGGATGTGGACGGTGATGATGCCTTCCGGGCACGAAGCGGGCGGAGCGACCAGCTTCGCCGAGATCGAGTTGTCGCTGCACCCCCACCAGATGTCGTGGCCGAGGTGCGGGTTGTCGGCGACTCCCGTCGCCTTGGAATTGCCCGACACCATCCGCAGCCCTGCAGGAATCGGCTGTACCGACAGTCCGATCGGGTTGCGGTAATAGATGTTCTGCGACGACGTCGCGCCGTTCAGGCCGGGCTGTTTGTCGACCGGATGGATCACTGCGCCATCGTTCGACAACGTCGGGACCCAATACCCGGCGGTGTCGGTCTTCAGACCGCACGTCGTGGGTGCGCCACGCATCGAGCCGTCGGTTGACGCCGCGTTGGTATCGGTCGACCCCAGGAAGTCATGCGAATGGCTCATCCCGGGCATGTTCGGGAACACGATCGGATCGTCGGCCAAGGTGTGGCTGTACGGGCAGTTGACGATCCAACCCGCCGACGTCGAACCGCCGACGGGGGCGGAGGAGTTGGGGATGCGGCTCGCCCGCTCGGTCGCCGTGGCTGCCGCCGTCAGGGACTCGATGCCGGCCCCGGCCGCTTGTTGTGCAATCGGGGTGTGGCCGCCGGCGCGGTCCGCCATCGTGGCCAATCCGAAACACCCGAGGCCGAAGACGGCGAGGATTGCCTGCATCACTCGACGGATGGTGGTCCCCGGTCGAGTCCTGTGCTCGTGGTCGGTCACGATCATCGTCACGCCTCCTCGTTCGCCCACACCCAGCTACCCGGTCACGTCCACCGATCGAGCCCTGCTGCGAACGATGCCCGCCGACGAGTCGTCTGCACCGCTGACCGACGAGTCGTCTGTACCGACGGCCAATGTTACCGTTCGGTGACGACAATGAGGGATCCAAGCCTCGCCGCGACATGCTTCCGGCCGAGATGCCGTTTGCGGTAGACCGGCCGACCTCGCTGCGGTAGGCTCTTGGGCGTGACTTCCTCCCCGAACACCGGAATCATCATTCGGTAGCGCACGTGGAGTTCCACGTGCGCGTATGGGCCGCCCTCTGGGGCGGCTCTTTCATTTCCCGGGTGAGATCGTTCGCCACCCGCTGCCACCGGCTCACCACCCACCCGGCGATCAGCTGCATCGTCGGGATCGCCGCCCATCGTCACCCGCACACCCAGTACCACCAACGGAGTACCCGCCATGACCCGCCAACGAGTCGAGATCTTCGACACCACCTTGCGCGACGGCCTTCAAGTCGAAGGAGTCTCGGCAACGGTGGAAGACAAGCTGCGCATTGCCGAGCAACTCGACACGCTGGGGGTCATGTGGATCGAGGGCGGTTGGCCGGGCGCCAACCCGAAGGACATCGAGTTCTTCCGGCGGGCTGCCACCGAACTGCACCTGGAGACGTCGACACTCGTCGCGTTCGGCTCGACGCGTCGCCCGAAGGGCAAGGTCGACGACGACGCCACACTGCGCAACCTGATCGAGGCGGGCACCGAGGCGGTGTGCATCGTGGCCAAGAGCTGGGACTATCACGTGCTCAACGCCCTGAACACGACGCTCGACGAGGGCGAGGCGATGATTGCCGATTCGGTCGAGTTCCTCCGGGGGCACGGCCGGCGGGTGATGGTCGATGCCGAACATTTCTTCGACGGCTACAAGCGCAATCCTGAGTTCGCCATGCGTGCCCTCGAGGCGGCCGTCGTGAGGGGTGCCTCGCATCTGGTGCTGTGCGACACCAACGGCGGGTCGTTGCCTCACGAGGTGGGTGCGATCGTCGCCTCGGTGAAGGCCCACTTCAAGGACGATGTCACGCTCGCCATCCACTGCCACGACGACACCGGGTGCGCCGTCGCCAACGCCATGGCCGCTGTCGAGTCGGGCGCTCGGCAGGTGCAGGGCTGCATGAACGGTCTCGGCGAGCGCACCGGCAATACCAATCTGACCACCGTGATCGCGAACCTCCAGCTCAAGATGGGCTACGACGTCCTTCCCGAGGGCCGTATCGAGCGGCTCACCGCAGTCAGCCATCACATCGCCGAGGTACTCAACCGGCCGCTCAATCCGCAGGCGCCCTACGTCGGGGCCAGCGCATTCGCCCACAAGGCCGGGCTGCACGTCAGCGCCATCGTGCGGGCCAAGGACGCCTACGAGCACGTCGACCCCGAACTGGTCGGCAACGGCACCCGCTTCGTGGTGTCGGAGATGGCCGGGCGGGCGACGATCAAGATCAAGGCCGACGAACTCGGCCTGGAGATGGACGGCTCGGTGATCAACAGCGTGATCGACGAGCTCAAGCGCCTGGAACACGAGGGCTACCACTTCGAGGCGGCTGACGCATCGCTCGAACTGCTGATGCGCAAGGCCGCAGGGTGGACGCAGGACCAGTTCACCGTCGAGTCGATGCGGGTGATCACCGACGAACTGCCCAGCGGCGCGTTCACCACCGAGGCGACGGTGAAGGTGTGGGTGGGCGAGGAGCGTTACGTGCACACGGCCGAAGGCAATGGTCCGGTCAACGCCATCGACAAGGCGTTGCGCTCGGCTCTGGTCCGGCGCTTTCCGCAGATCGACCACATCCATCTCACCGACTACAAGGTGCGCATCCTTGATGGAGCCACCGCGACCGGTGCCGTGACCCGCGTGCTGATCGACGCCACCAATGGCCAGCGCAGTTGGACGACCATCGGCGTCTCGGCGAACATCATCGAGGCATCGTGGCAGGCGCTCAGCGACTCACTCGTCTATGGCCTGCTGCACGCCTAGCCCGTCCGTCGGGCGACGCAGCCGTTCTAACGTAGACGGCTGGATCCGGCGGCGACGACGAACAGTAGGAGCGCGAGCACTCCGACCACCAACAGGCAGCTCGAGACGATGCCCATGATGAAGCCCGCCTGGGCGAACCCCCGACCACCCTGGCGTCCCGCGCTGGCGTCGATCTCCCGCATCGCCCGCCTGCCGATGAACAGCGCGAATGGTCCGCAGACGCCGCAGACGGCCAGGCCGACGATTCCGAGGACCAGGGCCGTGACCGCCTGCGGGTGGTTCGGGGCCGCAGCCGCATGCGGCTGGTAGCCGCCGTCGTATGACCCGGGGTATGGCGGCTGCGGGCCCGAGGATGGCGGTGGGGGCGGGGGCAGCGAACTCATGGGTCGAGGGTAGCCATCGGGCGCAGCGCGAGCGGACACCGTTCATGTTCGGCCACGCGGACGGGTCGACCGTGCGGATCAGTAGCGAGCGGGGCCGGTCGACTAAATTGCTGGCGCTATGGCTGCACCCCCCTTCGTGCCCACGAGTTCCACTGCTTCGGTTCGCGCCTATTCGTCGCCCGATTCGATTCCCGACGCCTGGTCGGCCGATCGCCCGGGTGATCTCGTCGGTCGCCAGCCGCACGGGGCCCGTCTCGGCTATCAGGGTCCCGATCAGGGTTACGCCATCGGATTGGCCAAGCGATTTGCGCCGCAGTTGAAACTGCAGCTCGGCGAGCGTCGCGACGACGTCGTCCACGGCCTCCTGGGCGTCGCCCTGCGACGGGCGTCGATATTCGGCCGCGCCCCGGTGATGCACGATCTGAGGGTCGCCGCCTGCGCCTGGGGCTTCCTCCACGCTGAGCCGCCGACCGAGCTCACAGCTTTGCGCCGCCGCATGTTCGAGGGGGCGGCCAATGTGACGCATCACTATGCCGAGGCCCGGGCGATCGTCGACCAGGTCCCCGAAGCCACGTTGAGGATGACTCCGCAGCAGGTGGAATCCGCATTTCCGCAGCGCTGGAAGGAACTCCTCGGCCTGTAGCGACGCGCGCCGTGCGCCCGGCACGGTGAGTCGACGCCCGGCGAGTGCGGCAGACGTGAATGGCGAGTGCGACCCGCTACGTTCGGGGTTGTGAGCGAAGCGACCTACGACATTGTCGTCATCGGCGGCGGTATCGCCGGCGTCTCGGTGACCTACGAGCTGACGATGGCGGGCTTGAACGTCCTGCTCGTCGAGCGCGAAGGTCAATTGGCGTATCACACGACCGGCCGGTCGGCCGCGTTGTTCCTCGAGAGCTACGGCCCGCCGATCGTGCGTGGTCTGCTTTCAGCGAGTCGGGCTTTTCTCGAGGCGGCCCCGACGGTGCTCGACATCTCCGAAGTGCTCACGCCGCGACTGTCCCTGTTCGTCGCCGAGCCCGACGACATGCAGATCGTCGCCGACATGGTCGCCGCCACCCCGCTCGTCGAGGACGTCGGCGTCGATGGGGCGGTCGAGATCTGTCCGCATCTGCGACCCGAAGTGCTTGCTGCAGCGTGCCTCGAACGGGCGGCGTGCAGCATCGATGTGATGGCGCTTCATCAGGGCTGGGTGCGCGGCGCGATCGCCGCCGGCGCCCAGATCGAGAAGTGGTATGACGTGGTGGCCATCGATCGGCATGCAGGCGGGTTCGACGTCAGGTCCGATTCCGGCCGCACCGTCTCGGCCGGTCAGGTGGTGCTCGCCGCCGGGGCGTGGACCGACGTACTCGGGGCGCGCGCCGGGGCCCGTCCGCTCGGGCTGCAGCCGAAGCGGCGAACGATGGCGGTGTGTCCGACGAACGCGGCCATCGAGCCGTTCGGCCCTCACGTCTCCGACGTCACCGAGAAGTACTACTGGCAACCCGAGGGGCCGAACATCCAGTGCTCCCCGGCCGACGAGCATCCCAGCGAGCCGTGCGACGCCCGGCCCGAGGAGCTCGACATCGCCTACGTGATCGACGAGGTCAATCGCACGACCACGCTCAACCTTCGTTCGCTGAAGGCCTCGTGGGCCGGTCTGCGGACGTTCGCCCCCGACCGCACGCCGGTGTGCGGCGCCGACCCCGACGTCGACGGGCTGTGGTGGTTGTGCGGGCAGGGTGGTTGGGGAATCGAGACGTCGCCGGCGATGGCGGCATCGATGCGCGGCCTGATCACCGAAGGGCGGTTCCCCGACGATGTGCTCCGGCGGGGCGTCACGCCCGACATGCTCAGTCCGGCGCGCCTGGCGGTCTGACCCCTGCACCGATGGATGGGCTCTGGGCCGCCGATCCGCTCAGGGCCGTGGCGGACGCAGGCGACGGGCGGTATCGATCAGCCGTCGGGCTCCCGGAGCTCGCTTGAGCATCACACGCCAATCCTCGATGGCGACGGGGTACTCCAGGTCGGCTCCGGCGGCTTCGAGTTCGTAGATCCGGTGATGCAACGCCTCGATCATCGTCGGCGGGTAGTAGCGCCCGCCGTTGGCCCGGGCGGCCGACTCCCGAACCTCCTCCTCGTTGGTCCACCGGGCGAGTTGTGTCGGATCGGGCATCGGGCCGGGAACGGCGACGAGGTAGGCGAAGAGACTGTTGGCGGCCGGATCGGCGGCTCGAAAGGCGCGATCTGCGTCGAGCACCTGATGGATGAGGTCGGCCGAATCACGCGCCGGGTCGTGGAACGCGGGGTTGAACGACAGCAACTCGTAGGCGACCCCGCCACCGAGGTACTGCTCCACGGGCAGGTCGAAGTAGCGCTTCATCGTCGGGACGATCAACTCCGAGTGGATCGCCTCGGTCGGATCGGCGGCGAGCATCGCCGGTAGGTGGGCGTAGCGGAGGTCGCGGCGATACTCCGCCGGCAGTGCCTGATTGGCCTGCCACATCGCCTCCCATTGGCCGGTGGGGTAGAGGTTGCGGTGCGGGCCGACGTAGTCGTACGAGACGAACGCACCATCGGGGGAAACGAGCCGGGCGAGATGGCGGAAAACCCGATCGATCGAGGCGATGTGGTGCGCGGCGGCCAGGTTGATCACGAGGTCGATGCCGTCGAGGTCGAAGTCGTACGTATTGATGTCGACTTCGAGGTAGTCGATGGGCAGGCCACAGGCCTCGGCCTCGGTGCGAGCCATCGTCAACAGCTCGGCGCTGAAGTCGATGCCGATGGCGGACTCGACGACACCGTGGGTGATCAGGTCGCGCTCCACCCATCCGTTGCCGCAGTTGATCGCCAACGCCCGTTTGAAGGGTCGACCCCGCCACGCCAGCGTGTGCTGCCACCAATGCGTATGGGGGTCGCCCGTGGCCAACTCGTTCATGTAGGACACGACTTCTTCGCGGTTGTTCCAGTACAGCCCGGAGTAGTACACGTCGGAGCTCACCGGAGTCGGTCCTTGCATCGAGATGTCACCGTATCGGGCGGCGGTATTGCCGGCTGCCTCCCGCTGCCGGCGAACATTGCCGGGGCTCAGGCATGCGCTCGCGGAGCGAATGCTCCGGATCAGGAGACGGCGGAATAATCGTACGAATCGGCCCAGTCGAGTGGGTGACAATGGAGGGATGTCCGATCCAGTGACATCCCGATGGCGCGCCCTGCTGGGGTTGCTCCGGCCCGACGCCGCGCGTTGGGCCGGGTTGGGCGCGCTGCTGGCCGTGGGTTCGGTGTTCGGGCTCGTGGGACCGCTGATCGTACGTACGCTGCTCGACCGCGCCGCCGCCGGGACGACCGGTGCGGTGCTCGCCCGGTTCGCCGTGGCCTATCTGTTGGTGGCCATCGGCGCCCAGTTGTGCTCGGTCGTCGTCGCCTGGTTTGCCACCATCACCGCGTGGCGCACGACGAACAAGATCCGGATGAGTATGGCCGCCCACGTGTTGGGTCTGGACCACGAGTTTCACCGCCGTCACACCCCGGGCGAGCTGATCCAGCGGGTCGACGGCGATGTCACGTCGGTATCGGACTTTCTCGGCCGGGTGGTGCCGCGGGCGGTGAGCGCCGTGATGAGCGTGGTCGGTATCGTCGTCGTACTCGCGGTGGTCGACTGGCGCCTGGCGGCGGGTACCTCGGCCTACCTGGCGATCTCGGTCCGCTTGATCGTCGCCGGCCGGCATCGAGCCGTCACCGAGTCCTCCGACGAGATGGGCAGCTACGCCCGTTTGTACGGCGGTATCGAGGAGCGATTGACGGCGTCGGAAGACCTGCGGGCCAACGGGGCGGGTTCCCACGCGGTCTGGCGATTCGTCGAGGAGAGCGCCGCGGTCGTGGGCAGCGCAATCAAGCGGGAACGGGCCTTTCTACGACTGTGGTGGATCGTGGAAGGCGCGGTCGGAGCCGCCTCGGCAGTGGCGCTCGCGGCCAGCGGCCTATTGGTGGCCCGGGGGACGATCTCGATCGGCACCGCCTTCCTGCTGTTCCAATACGTGCAGTTGATCAGCCGGCCGCTCGAGGATTTCGTCCACGAGTTGGAGACGGTGCAGAAGGCCCACGGGGCCATGGTGCGGGTGATGGACCTGATGGCGATCGCCGCAGAGATCAAGGACGAGGGCACGATCAGTCCGCCGAGCGGAGCTCTGGCGATCGACTTCGACCGGGTGTCGTTCGACTACGGCGACGACGAGGTGGTCCTGCACGAGGTGTCCGTACACGTCGAACCCGGTCGTCGGATCGGGATCGTCGGGCGCACCGGCAGCGGCAAGACGACGTTCTCCCGATTGGTGCTGCGCCTGGTGGAAGCAACAGCCGGAACCGTTCGCCTGGGGGGTGTGCCGCTCGCCCAGATCCCGATGAGCGAACTGCGCCGTCGAGTAGCGCTGATTCCTCAGGAAGTCGAGTTGCTTTCCGGGACGATCCGCGACAACGTGACGCTGTTCGACGACGCGCCGACCGATGCCGAGGTGATCGACGCGTTGCGCCGGGCCGGGCTGGCCAGCGTTGCCGACGGCGACATCCACCGTCAGCTCGGCCCCGGCGGCGAGGGCCTGTCCGCCGGTGAGGCGCAGTTGCTGTCGCTCGCCCGTGTCTGGCTCCGCCGCCCCGACCTGATCGTGCTCGACGAGCCGACGGCGCGTGTCGATCCGGAGACCGAGGCGCGGTTGGAAGCTGCGGTGGGCGAGTTGACCGCCGGACGGACCACGTTGATCATCGCCCATCGGCTGTCCACGCTGCGTCGGACCGACGACATCATGGTCTTCGATCACGGCCGCGTGGTCGAGTTCGACGACCGCGAACGCCTCGCCGGTGACCCGGCCAGCCGCTTCCACCGTCTTTTGGCCCTCGCCCTTGACGACTCCGTCGATGTCGACGAGATCGATGTCGACACGATCGCCGCCGACGAGATCGATGTCGACGAATTCGACCCGGTCAGCGGCACCGGCGACATCGAGATCGTGGGGGTGGCGTCGTGAAACTGTGGCAGCTCGCCCTGCGAGTGGCCGGACATCAGCGCCGTATGTTCATCCTCGGACTGGTGCTGTTCATCGCCTTCTGCACCTTCCCCGTACTCAGCGGCTGGTTGCTCGGCCAGGGATTCACCGCCCTGCGCGCCGGCGACACCGGCCGCGTGTACCGGCTGGCCGTGGCCATCGTGATCAACGAGACCCTGCGCATGGCTTCGATCCATTGGGGCGCGCTCGTGTGGACGCAGGTGTGGGTGCACATGCAGACATTTCTGCGGGCGAACATGCTCATCGCCCAGATGGCCAGCGGGGGACCGGAAGCCGGCCGTCCCGTCGGCTCGGCCGGCGAGGCGATCACCCACTTCCGCGACGATGCCGAGGATGTGGCGATGTTCATCGACGGTTGGGTCGACGTGAGCGCCGGACTGGTGTTCACCGTCCTGGCCGGCTTCATCCTCGGCCGCCTCGATGCCCGGGCGGCGGGCGTGCTTGTCATCCCGCTCGCCGGTGTAGCCATGGCGACGCGCGCTCTCGACGGGCGGATCAAGCGCTATCGGGCGGCCGACCGGGCTGCGACGTCGCAGGTCAGCGGTCTGCTTGGCGATCTGATGACCTCGGTGACGACCATCAAGGTGAACGACGCGTCATCCCATGCCTTGGCGCGATTACGCCGGTTGGTCGACCACCGTCGGCATACCGCGGTGCGGGATCGGGTGCTCGAGGAGGGGGTCCAGGCGTTCAGCAATGGTGTCGCCGACGTCGGGCTCGGGCTGGTGCTGCTGGTCACGACCGGGGCGATGGCCTCGGGTCGCTTCTCGGTCGGAGACCTGGCGGTGTTCACCGCGTACCTCGGCTGGCTGAGCTTTCTCCCCCGGATGGTCGGTCGGGTACTGGCCAGACGCAAACAGGCCGAGGTTGCCTTCGGGCGGATGAGTCCGTTGGTCGCCGATGGGGCGGCAGCGAACATCGTTGTGCCCCGCGTACTGCCGATCGGAGCCAGGACGACCCGGGTTCGCCCGGCCGCGGAGCCCGTATTGCGGGTGCCGCTGCGGCGCTTCGACGTCGCCGATCTACGGGCGACGTACAACGGCGGGTCGGGGCTGCAGGAGGTGTCGTTCTCGGTGGTCCGGGGGAGCTTCACGGTGATCACCGGGCCGATCGGCTCGGGAAAGAGCACGATGCTGCGGGCACTGCTCGGCCTAGCTCATCAGGCCGATGTCGGTGGTGACGTTCGTTGGAACGGCGAATTGCTCACCGACCGGGCGGCCTTCCTCACCCCGCCGCACGCCTCGTTCCTGCCTCAGGTGCCGCAGCTGATCTCGGATTCACTGGCCGACAACGTCGCCCTCGGAGCCATCGCCACCGGCGCGCTCGCTCCGGCGTCGCTGGCCGTCGCCCTGCGGTTGGCTGTCGTCGATGTCGACGTTGCCGAGATGCCCGACGGCCTGGCCACGATGATCGGTCCACGCGGGCTGCGGCTCTCGGGCGGGCAACGCCAACGCGTGGCAACGGCACGTGCGCTCATCCATGCTCCCGAGCTGGTGGTCCTCGACGATCTGTCCAGCGCTCTCGACGTCGAGACGGAGCTGCAACTGTGGGAGAACCTGGCTGCGGCGGGAATGACCGTGCTCGCTGTGTCGCACCGCGAGGTCGCCTTCGAGCGAGCCGACCAGGTGCTTCGCCTCGAAGGCGGCCGCCTGGTCGGCGAGCGGTAGATTCGCCCCGATCCGCGAGCGACTGCGGCGAGTCGAGGAGGAACCGTGGTGTTCGCCGTCGTCTGTGTGGTGGCGGCGTGTGCCGCGGTGCCGAATTGGGTGTCACGGGTTCGTCCACTGCCGCGTACCGAGGCGGTCTCGAAGGTGCTCGTCACCTCGGCGCTGATCGTTGCGGCGGTCGTCGGCGAGGCAGTGCCGTCAACCGCCCGTCCGTGGTTCGTCGCCGCCTTGGTCGGCTGTCTGGTCGGTGACATCGCGCTGCTCGACCGGGTCGATCAATTCGTCGGCGGCTTGGTCGCCTTCCTGATCGGGCATGTGTTGTTCGCCGTCGGCGGCATCGTCATCGGCACGACCACGCGACGGTTGCCGGCTGCTCTGCTGGTGACGCTGGCGGTGGTCGGGGTCCTGGCGCCGCGGATCGTTCGTTCGAGCGGCAAATTGGCACCTGCGGTCGGGGTGTATCTCGTCGTCATCTCGACGATGGCGGTGGTGATGGCGACGACCGATCGAGGGTGGCTGACGCTCGGAGCGGCGCTGTTCGTCGTCTCCGATGCCGTGCTGGCATGGAATCTGTTCGTCAAGCCGCTGCGCTGGGGCCCCTTGGCAGTGATGGTGACATATCACGGCGCGGTTGCCGGGCTGGTGATCGGCCTGGGCCGCTGAGCGGCGCCAGGGTCCGCAGATCAGAGGGCGACGCCGATTCCGGTCAGCCAGTCGAACTCCTGCTGGAACATGTCGGCCGGGCACCCACCGTGCGAACCCTCGAGCGCTCCCGATGGCATCGCCCAGCCCCAACTCCACATCATGAGGACGGCGGCGCAGTCGGCGGAGTGCTCGCCTTCGGGATCGAATGCCGGCCAGCCGTACGCGTTCTGCAGTACGTGGGTGTACTCGTGGGCCACAAGGAAACGGAATGCAGCCCGCATCTGGCGGCGTGAGACGGCCCGATCGGTTCCACAGTTCAGGTGGAGCTCGATGCTGCCGCCGGCGACCTTGAGGACCTCGGCGTCGTAGCCGGTTCCGACGATCAGATCGGTACCTGCCGGATCCCAGGGGCCGACCCTCAACGTCAAGGGGATTCCACTGGCCTCGACCACCGGACTCAACCGGTTGTGCACATCGACCAGGGCTTGAAAGCACACAGCCGCCTTCGATGGCAGTGCATCGGCATCTGCGGGACCGTATGAGACGATGCCGACCGCGCTGAGCGTAAGCCCGACACCTAGAGCGGCAGATCGGATGCTGGAGTATTTCATGTGTTTCCTTCGGTTCCGCCGGTTGTCATGATCCGATCAGCGAAATCGGCGACGCCCAGTACCGAACGCTACTTAACGTCACTAAAGACCACTGATCGTGGTATTCACCGTAGAGATGACGCCCCGCGGCAGTCACTGGGCCATTTGGCCTACCGGTCGACTCGGACCTCTGTAGATCGTCAAGCTGGGTCGGCCCAGCGGATCACACGACCATGGAGAGCAGCGATCGCCCCGTCGCCCCGTTGATGGTCGGTGGGGGGTCGTCGTTAGGCTCGACCGTCTAGGAGGAGCAGCAATGGGACAACACCTCACCCTGATCTCGGCGGACTGTCATGCGGGGGCGAACCACGAGACGTATCGCTCCTATCTCGAGGCGGAGTATCTCGACCGGTTCGACGCATGGCGGGGCCGATACAAGAACCCTTTCCGCGACCTGCAGGACGACGGGCGGTCGCGTAACTGGGACAGCGCCCGACGGATGCGCGACCTCGAGGCCGATGGCCAGGTCGGCGAGGTGGTGTTCCCCAACACGGTTCCGCCGTTCTTCCCGACGGCACAGCACATCGCCCCGCAGCCGACCGCCGCCGACTACGAGCTGCGCCGGGCCGGTATCCGTGCCCACAACCGCTGGCTGGCCGACTGGTGCGCCGAGGAGCCCGACCGCCGGGCCGGCATCGGCCAGGTGTTCCTCAACGACGTCGATGACGCGGTCGAGGACGCCAAGTGGATCGCCGCCCACGGCCTACGCGGCGGCGTGCTGATCCCCGGTGCACCGCCCGACCGCGCCGACATCGAGCCGCTCTACTCGACGTACTACGACCCGCTGTGGCGAACCTGTGAGGAACTCGGCCTGGTCGTCAACCACCATTCCGGCGGTGGGGCGCCCAACTACGGCAAGCACTCGGCGGCGATGCTGATGTGGATGGTCGAGACGCAGTTCTATTCGCGTCGTGCACTGACCGCACTCGTGCTCTCGGGCGTGTTCGAGCGGTTTCCGAGGTTGAAGTTCGTGCTCACCGAGATCGGCGCGTCGTGGCTGCCGCCGCTCGTGGAGATGTGGGACAGCTTCCACTCCCAGATGCAGCACGGCCGGATCGGCGAGATGGGCATGCCGATCGAGGCCCGACTGGCTGAGAAGCCGAGCTTCTACGTCGATCGCAATGTGTGGTTGGGGATGAGCTTCCCGTCGCCGACCGAGGCCGAGACGTACAAGTCCATCGGTGCCCACAAGTTGATGTGGGGGAGCGACTATCCGCACAACGAGGCGTGTTGGCCGTATACCCGCGAACATCTGCGCCGTTCGTTCCACGACACGCCCGAGCGGGAGTTGCGGATGATGCTGTCGGAGAACATCGCCGGGGTCTACGGCTTCGATCTGGCCAAGTTGGCCCCCATCGCCGAGAAGGTCGGCCCGACCCTCGCCGAGGTGCGCGTGCCGCTCGCCGAGATCCCCGCCGATGCCACCAGCCCCGCCTTCCATCGCCGCTGAGCAGGGCGGACGACCTCAGGGCGCGTCCGGGAGGTTGGTCCAGCCCCTGCCGTCGCGACGGAGGTACCAACCGCTGGCCGCAGTGGTGCCGCCATCGACGGGGACGACGTGGCCGGTGACCATCCGGGCCATGTCGCCGGCCAGGAACACCACGACGTCGCCGTAGTCGTCGGGTTGGCCCCAACGGCCGAGTGGCATCCAGTGGCGGATCATCTCGGGGTCGCGACCGCGCAGCATCATCTCGGCCGGTGTCTGCAACGTATCGGCGAGGTCGGGGGCGATGGCGTTGACCCGCACGCCGTCGCGGCCCAACTCGACGGCGAGGCTCCTGGTGAACGCGTTCACCGCCGCGTTGAACGCCGAGTAGACGGCGTTGTTGGGGATGCCGCGCAACGCCTCGACCGTCGAGACGGTGACGATCGAGCCCGAGCCTGCGGCGACCATCGTCGGCGCGATGGCACGGCACATCCGAAAGACGTGCTGCAGATTGATCGCGTAGAGCTGATCCCACTGGTCGTCGGAGGTCGTGACGAACCGGCCGGCGGGCCGGTAGTCGCCGACGTTGTTGACCAGGATGTCGACCCGACCGCCGTCGACGGCTGCGGCCGCAGCACCGACCGAGGTGACGGTCGCCGTGGATCGGATATCGCCGGGAGCAGCGATCGCCGAGCCGCCGGCCGCGACGATCTCGTCGACCTTGGCCGTCAGCAGACGGTCGTTGATGTCGTTGATCACGACCGTCGCCCCGTTGGCCGCCAGGCGCCGCGAGATGCCGCCACCGATACCGGCCGCACCCCCGGTCACAATGGCGATCCGGCCGCTGAGCAGGTCGTTCATAGCCTGTTCACGGAGACACGGCGTGGGCGCGTAGCTCGGCCATGGTGACGAACTCCAACGAGTACTGATGGCACGATTCCAGGCGCACCGGAGCGGCGAAGCCCGCGTCGTAGGCCTCCTTCCAGCGTGCGGCGCACACGCACCAGTGATCGCCCGGCTGCAACCCGGGGAATCCGTACTGCGGCATGGGAGTACTCAAATCGTTGCCCGAGGACTTCGAGAACTGCAAAAACTCCTCGGTCATCTCGACGCACACGGTATGCACTCCGATGTCGTCGGGACCGGTGTGGCAGAAGCCATCACGGAAGAACCCGGTCATCGGGGCGGTGCAGCAGTCGTCGAGGTCGGTGCCGAGGACGTTGAGAGCCATGGTCCGGACGGTAGCTCGCCCAATAGGCTGCCGACATGCTCGATGCCGCGATCAAGGAACTTGCCCAGGGTGCCAACTTCGGAACGCTCTCCGTCCACCTGCCCTCCGGGGCGATCATGTCGCACGTGATGTGGGTCGACGCCGACGACGACCACATCCTGATCAACACCGAGGTCCATCGGGCCAAGTTCAAGGCGGTCGAGGCCAACCCGAGTGTGACGGTCGCCATCTGGGCCGCCGGCAACCCGTACAGCTTCTCCGAGGTGCGTGGCACCGTGGTCGAAACGGTGCGCGGCGACGCGGCACGGGCCCACATCGACGCCGTCTCGCACAAGTACACCGGGGCCCCCTACGCCGGTGAGGTGGAGAGTGAGCGGGTGATCCTGAAGATCGCCCCGACCCGCCAGCAGAGCCGCTGACGGCGCGGTTCGGCCCTGGCCCGGGTGTCGGCTGCGTCGTGGAGGTTGTCGGGCCCTCGTAACTACGAGATGCTGACGCCGAGCAGGCTGCCCACCAGGTACGTCACGCCGCAGGCGATCAACAGGATGACGACCTGACGAAGGGCGGATCGGCTGATCGAGCGTTCGGCAACCTTGCCGATTCCCGCTCCGACGAAGGCGGCGGCGACCACGCCGATCACCACCGAGGCGAGTTTGGCGCCGTTGCCGGAACCGCCGAACCACGGGATCACCGGGAGCAAGGCACCGACGAGGAAGCACACCAGCGAGAGAACCGCTGCCGCCCAGGGGGAGCCGAGCGAGCCCGGATCGACGCCGAGTTCTTCGCGCACGTGGACCGTGAGTGCGGCTTCGGGAGAACGCATCACCTCGCCGGCGGCGGTGCGGGCGACGTCTCGCGACATACCGTGACCCTCGTAGATCGCCGCCAATTCGGCAGTCTCGGAGCGCGGGTTGCGGGCGATCTCGCGCCGCTCCACCTCGAGCTCGCGGTTGACCAACTCGTTCTGCGCCGATATCGACACCCATTCGCCGGCGGCCATACTCGCCGCGCCGGCGACCGCTCCGGCCAGGCCGGCGAGCCGTACGACCGATGGCGCCACCCCCGAGCCGGCGAAGCCGATGACCAGCGAAACGTTGGACACCAGGCCGTCGCTGACTCCGAAGACGGCGGCGCGGGCCAACCCCCCGGCGACCGACCGGTGCCCGGCGTGGATGTCGGTGAGTTTCGCCGTAACCGGAGGTGTCGTCACCGCCCCGACGATACCTGGATCGTTCGGGCCGCTTACTTGGGCTCGATCAGACTGCCTTGACGGTCTTGATCAGACCGTTCGCCAGGTCTCGATCAAGCCGAGATACCGCTGGGCGATCTCGGTCGTCGCCGTCGCGCGGTCGATCTCGCCCCGAAGATGGGCCTGCATCGCGGTCTGCCACAGCGTCTTGCCGATGGCGAAGCCGCAGAACGTCGGCACGGTCCGGGCCGCATTCAGCCAACCCTGGGCGCGCTCCAATGTCGTACCCCGTCCAAGGACGACAGCGCCGACATCACTGCTCCTCCCCCCGGCGGTGATCGCCGCGGCGACCGACGCACACGAGGCGGCATCGTCGAGACCTTCGACTTTCCAGAGGTCGGGCTGGGCTCCGGCGGCGCGGATCTGCGCGACCGCCTCGACCATCAGCTCGGCCCGCGCCGATGACGGTTCGCGCGCCGGGGTGAGGAACTCGATGATCAAGCGACGATCGTGGGCCCGCATCCAACCCGACAACGTGGCGAGGAGTTCGCCCTGGCGGCCGTTGAGCGGTGCGTCGCCGTGCGGATCCCACCGCACGAGCACCTTGATGGCATCGGGATCGAACCGTTCGATGTGTTCGCCGAAGGCGTCTCCATATTCGAACGCCAACTCGGCCCGCCCGGACGCCTCGACCGGCATCACCACCTGCGCCCCGAGCGCACGGGCCGCGCCGACGAAGTCTGTGCCGTACTGCTCGTCGACCAGAATTGCTGCACCCGCCGTCCGGCCCCCGGACCGAAGCGTCTCGAACGCCTGCTCGAAACCGTCGAAGAGCAGCGACTTCGCGCTCACGATGGCGGCCGGGTCGGTCGAGCCCACCAGGCGGCGGAATGACTCGCGATGGTCGAAGGCGAACAGGAACCACGGGTCAGGCGTCGACGACATGTACTTCCACCCCGGCTCGTTGGATGGCCTCGAGCGCCTCGGCGTCAGCATTCTGCGACGTGATCAGGGTGTGGACCGCGCTGATCGGGGCGATGCGGGCCAGGGTGATCCGGCCGATCTTCGAGCTGTCGCAGACGACGATCACCTTGCGGGCCTGGCCCACGAGCACGGCGTTGGTGTGGGCTTCGACCTCGTCGTGGGTGGAGATCCCTCCGGTGGCGCTGATCCCGTCGACGCCGACGAAGGCAACCTCGATATTGAGGCTGGCCAACGTCCGTTCGGCCATCGGCCCGACCAGTTCGTAGCTCTGAGCGCGGGCCACCCCTCCGGTGACGATCACCTTCGTGCGCGGGCGTACGGCGAGGCGCGTAGCGATGTTGAGGGCATTGGTCACGACGGTGATGTCGCTGCGGTCGGCGAGACACTTGGCGACCTCGGTCGTCGTTGTCCCGCCGGTCAAGGCGACCACCGCACCACCGGACGGGATGCGACGGGCCGCCTCTCGGGCGATCATCCGCTTGGCCTCGCGGGCCTGGCCGTCGCGGTATCGCAGCGGCAGCTCATAGGCCACGTTCTCGGCCAACGCGCCACCGTGCGTGCGGGCGAGGAGCTTCTGCTCCTCGAGCATCTGCAGGTCGCGACGGATCGTGGCCAGGGAGACGTCGTACCGGCCGGCCAGCTCGACGACACTCAGACTGTGGTTCTCGGCCAGCAGATCGAGCACCCCCGAGATCCGGTCCGCCCTCCGGATGGTGCGTCGCTCGCTCACCGGGCGCCGCCGTCCACCGGGTCGAAGAAGTGCATGCGATCGGCATCGATGGCCAACGTCAGCCGGTCTCCGGGCCGGACGTCGGTGCGTCCGTCGATACGGGCGGTGAACTGGGCCCGATCCTCGTCGGCGAACAACCCGACCTGGTCGTCGCCGGTCTCGGCGTGCAGGGCATCGAGCACCTCGGCGCTCACCTTGGGGGCGTCGAGGAGGAACAGGACCATCGTCTCGGAGCCCAGCTCCTCCACGGTGAGCGCGGTGATCTCGACACGCGGCCAGTGGTCCGGCGCCCGATCGGCGAGAGCGAAGTCGGTCGGGCGGATGCCGACGATCACGTCGTGTGGCCGGCCATCCAGACGGCTGGCCAATCGGCTGGGCAATCGGTCGGCCAATCGGTCGGCGACGAGCGGCAGCCGCCACGACCCGGCGTGCACGACGTCGCCATCGGCTGTTCCGCCGACCAGGTTCATCGACGGGGAACCGATGAACGCCCCGACGAACAGGTTGACCGGATGGTCGAACAACGTCTTGGGTGAGTCGCACTGCTGGATGACGCCGTCGCGCATCACCGCCACGCGTGTACCCAAGGTCATCGCTTCCACCTGGTCGTGGGTGACGTACACCGTGGTGACTCCGAAGCGCTGGTGGAGTTTGGTCAGTTCGGCCCGCATCGTCACCCGCAGCTTGGCGTCGAGGTTCGACAGCGGCTCGTCCATCAGGAACGCCTGCGGCTGGCGCACGATGGCCCGGCCCATCGCCACGCGCTGGCGTTGCCCGCCCGAGAGGGCGTTCGGCTTGCGCTGGAGCAGCGTGTCGAGGCCGAGGATTCGGGCGGCGTCGGCGACGCGGGCCGATCGCTCGGCCGCGGGCACCTTGCGCATCCGCAGACCGAACTCCAGATTCTCGGCGACGGTCTTATGGGGGTACAGGGCGTAGTTCTGGAAGACCATCGCCATGTCGCGCTCTTGAGGACCCTGCTCGGTCACATCGAGCCCACCGAGCCAGATGCGACCACCATCGATCTCCTCGAGGCCCGCCAGGCTGCGTAGCATCGTCGATTTGCCGCACCCGGAGGGGCCGACGAGCACCATGAACTCGCCATCGGCGATCTCGAGGCTGACGTCGTCGAGCGCACGGACCCCACCGGGAAAGACCCGGCTGACCCGTTCGACGGTGATCGACGCCACCTAGATACCCCCTCGAACCGTCGACGTCCACATCGACTCCGACGTCGATACCAACGTCGACAGCAACGTCGACACGGCCAACGGACGGACGAGACGGAGTGCGCGTTTCGCGCAAGAACGTTGCACGATGTTGCACGGTAAACGAGAATTGCCGCCATGGCAACCATCACCTTCGTCGGCGCCGGTTCGGTGGTCTTCACCAAGGACCTGCTCGGCGACCTGTTCAGCTTCCCCGAACTGCACGGCTCGACGATCCGGCTCCACGACAACAACCCCGATCGGCTGGAGACGGCGACGGCGATGGCCCGCTGGACGGCGGCCCAATGCGGCGCCTCGGCGGTGATCGAGGCCCATGCCGATCGGCGCGCCGCGCTCGACGGGGCCGACTACGTGCTCAACATGGTGCAGGTCGGCATGTTCGATTCGACCTGCACCGACCTGCGGATCCCGGCGAAGTACGGCGTCACCCAGACCATCGGCGACACGCTCGGCATCGGCGGCATCTTCCGGGCGCTGCGCACGTTCCCGGTGCTGCAGGGCATCGGCGATGACATGGCTGCGGTGTCCAATCCCAATGCCTGGCTGCTCAACTACACCAACCCGATGGCGATGAACATCTGGTACACGTACGCCGCAACCCCGATCCGCAACGTGGTCGGGCTGTGCCACTCGATCCAACACACCACTCATACGCTGGCCGAACTCGTCGGTGTGCCGTTCGACGAGGTCACCTTTCACGGCGCCGGGGTCAATCATCAGGCGTGGATCCTGCGGTTCGAGCACTTCGGTGAGGACCTGTATCCCCGCCTGGCGGCGTTGATCGAGGCCGATCCGGAGCTGCAACGCCGCGTGCGGGTCGAGATGTATCGCCGGTTCGGCTACTTCCCCACCGAGTCGTCGGAGCATTCGGCCGAGTACCTGCCGTACTTTCTCAAGCGTCCTGAGCTGGTCGAACGGTTTCGGTTGATCCCCAACGAATACATCGACCGGAGCATCGAGACACTCAAGGAGTACGACGAGATCAAAGCGACGCTGGCTGCCGGACAGGACTTCGAGATCGAGCGCAGCCTGGAATACGCCATTCAGATCGTGCATTCGATCGAGACGGGAACGCCCCGAGTCGTCTACGGCAACGTTCGCAACCAGGGCCTGATCACCAACCTCCCCGAGGACTGCTGCGTCGAAGTGCCGTGCCTGGTCGACCGGACCGGTCTGACCCCGACCGTCGTGGGCGACCTACCGGTGCAGCTCGCCGCGCTGAACCGCACATTCGTCAACGTTGGCGAGCTGACCGTCCAGGCGGCGATCACCGGCGACCCGCGGCTCGTCCGTCAGGCGGCGATGCTCGATCCCAATACGTCGTCGGTGTTGTCGATCGACGAGATCTGGCAGTTGTGCGACGAGTTGACCGTCGCCCATGGCGATCTGCTGCCCGAAGCTCTGCGCGTGACTCTGGGCTGACGGCGACGGGGATGGCCGAGTGGCGCGTGCCCGGGCGGCGCGTGCCCGTCCGGCTGCGCGGGCTCGTCCGGCTGCGGCGGGCTCGTTCTTGTCGCGCCCCGGTGCGTCGACGTCGCCGAGGCGCGACAAGAAGCGCACGGCATCCGACACCGCCCGTCGGTCGGCCGCGGTTCGGTCACGTTCGAAGGTTGAGAAACGCCCGGGCATTGCCCGCGTACACACGGCGCAGTGCGGCGCTCGGCAGGTGCACCCCCGAGATGCGCCAACGACCCTGGGGGGCGATGCCGTCCCAGGTGTGGTAGGCGAAGTGCTCGTCGTCGGTCTCGCAGAAGCGGTAGTGCAAGGCATAGGTCGCCGAGTCGGCCGGAAAGCAATCGGTGCCGAAAATGACCTGGTCAGGGTGATCGGCGACGAGTCGGCGGAATCGGCGGGGTTGGCGGCCGATTTCGCCCAGACGCCCGCCGATATCGACGGCGAAGTTGGCGTAGGTGCCCAGCATTCGCGACACCCAGCCGAGATCCTCGGCGAAACAGCCGACATGGGCGCCCATGAACCGGGTGCCCGGTGTGGCCGCGACAAGGTGCTCCAACGACTCGATCAGCCGCATGAACGTCGGGTATCGGGATCGGTCGCCGAACCACCAGTCGGGCACCTCGCCGAGTTCGTCGAGGCGTTCATTGCGTTCGTCGAGCGGCTCGAAGAACGCCACCGGATCGGCGGTATGGATGCAGATCGGCAGCCCGAGTTCGCCGGCCGCCTCCCACACGGGCAGGAGCCGCCGGTCGTCGGGCATCACCAGGCGTCCATTGGCGTCGCGGACGTGCAGCCCGAGGTCCTTCCAGACCTTGAGGCCGCGTGCGCCGGCGGCGGCCGAGGCGCGTAGCGAGGCGATCAGCGCGGCGGTCGGCCTGGGTTGTTCGAAGTCCGACCAGTCGAGATGGCAGAACGTGGTGAAACGCTCGGGCCGACGCCGGTCGTAGCGGTCGAGGTTCTCCTCCAACTCGGCTCCCCAGCGGCCGTCGAGGTTGACGATGTGGGTGACGTTGCGCTCGTCCATCAAGGCGATCAACTCCCCCACATCGGGGATCATCCACTGCCCCGGCGGCGCCAGCCAGCGACCGAGGTGGTTGTGGGCATCGATGACGGGATACCGCGGGTGGGGCACGTCGGTGACCGCCAGCCGTACCTGGGGGACCGGGTCCCACTCCCGCATCGGCAGATCGGGAGTGACGAGGCGATGCGATTGGCACATGGGTGAAACAGGCTCCGGTCGTGACGCGCACTCAACGTTGATCGTTTTTGCGCGATCCTTGCGTGGACCGCGCGACGATCTTACGCTGCCCCCATGGGAGCCATGCCGATCTCGGCCACCGCCCGCGAGATCGCCAGCCAACCCGACCTCTGGGAGCACGCCCGAACCCGTGCCGCCATCGATGGTGCCTCGCTCGTCGGCTCGGGGCGGGCGCTGCTGCTCGGTTGCGGCACGTCGGCCTTCGTCGCCCAGATCATCGCCCGGCTCCGCGAGGAGGCCGGAGTGGGGGAGTCCGATGCCGCCTTCGCCAGTGACCCGCCCCGTCGCCAATACGACCACGTCGTGGCCATCTCCCGTTCGGCCACCACGACCGAGGTGCTGCAGGCGTTGCGAGACGCCCCACGGGTGGGACATCGTCTGGGGGTGACAGCCGTCGGCCCGGTGGTATCGGGGGAGTTCGATGCGCTCGTCGATACGACCATCCGGATCACGGAAGCGGACGAGCAGTCGGTGGTGCAAACCCGGTTCCCGACGACCTTGATCGCCATGGCCCGCGCCGCCCTCGGTGACCGGGCCGACCTGGGGGGCCAGGCGCGGCTGGCGCTCGACCTTCCGCTTCCCTCGATCGACGGCGTCGAGCACGTGGTCTTCCTCGGGATGGGGTGGACGCTCGGTCTCGCCCACGAGGCGGCGTTGAAGGTTGGCGAAATGGCCCAGGCATGGAGCGAGAGCCACCTGGCAATGGACTATCGACACGGTCCGATCGCTGTTGCCGGGGCGCACTCGCTGGTGTTCGTGTTCGGTCCACCACCCCGCGGCTTGATCGCCGACCTACAGGCGACCGGGGCAGGTGTGTGGTGCGAACCCGAACTCGATCCGCTGGCCCAACTCGTCGTCGCCCAGCGCCTCGGCGTTGCACTGGCCGAGCGCCGTGGCCTCGATCCCGATCGTCCCAATCGTTTGACCAGGTCCGTCGTGCTTTCGTAGGCGACAGGCCGATTCCACCACTGCAGATTGTCGACCGTGACTGCGGAGAACGTCACAAAGGGGGAGACCGTGACAAGGGCAACGATGACAAGGGCAACCATGACAAGGGCGACCATGACAAGGGCAACCATGACAAGGGGAACAGCATGAGAAACCGTTCGTTCAAGGGGTTGGCCCTCGCCGGGGTCGCGCTCGTCGGTCTGGTCGCCTGCGGGGGCAGCGACAAGCAGGCGGCGACGACGGCCGGCGCCGCAGCGACGGGGCCGGTGTCGATCACAATGTGGCATGCCAACATCGAGATCGCCGCCGACACGATGAAGCAGCTCGCCGAGAAATTTCATGTCGCCAATCCGGGCATCACGGTCAACGTCGAGCAGGGCGCGACCGGCGACACGATGCTGACCAAACTGACGACGGTGCTCTCGACCGACACCTACCCCGATATCGCCTACGTATTCGGCACCGACACTCCGGCACTGTCACGCAGTGCCAAAGTGGCCGACCTCACCCAGGCCGTGGCCGATCCCGCCTTCGGTTGGAATGACTTCTTCGAGGGCGAGCGGGCCGTGGCCACGGTCGACGGCAAGGTGGTCGCCGTTCCGGCCCTGGTCGACAACCTCGCTCTCGTCTACAACAAGCAGTTGTTCGCCGATGCCGGTGTTGCCGAGCCGACCGCCGACTGGTCGTGGGACGACTACCGGGCCGCGGCCAAGCAGATCACCAATGTCGACCAGAAGGTCTTCGGCGCTTCGTACCCCGTCTCGGGTGACGAGGACACGGTATGGCGGTTCTGGCCGATGGTCTGGCAACAGGGGGGGCAAGGCGATCAGCGACGATGGCAAGACCGCCACGTTCGACGACCCGGCGTTCGCCAAGGCCTTGGACTTGCTGCGAGGCATGGCGGTCGACGACAAGAGCATGTACGTCGACGCCAACTCCGAGTCGGTGGTGAAGCTGTTCGAGGCGGGCAAGATCGGCATGACGATCACCGGCCCATGGGCGCTTTACGACATCGCCGCCGCCAAGATCGACTACGGCGTGGTGCCGATCCCGGCGTTCAACGGCGACCATCGCACGGTCAGCGGCCCCGACAACTGGATGGTGTTCGACAACGGCCCGGCCCGGGTGGCCGCGGCGGCCAAGTTCCTCCAGTTCCTCACCCAACCCGAGCAGGACGCCGTCTGGTCGGTCGGGATCGGCAACATGCCGGTCCGCAACGCCACCAAGAACACCCCCGAGTGGGCGGCGGCGATCACGACCACCCCGGCTTACCAGCAGTTCCTCGACAACTTCGCCAATTCGAAGGATGCCCGTCCGCAGACGACGGTGTACCCGGCCTACTCGGGGGCGCTGGGCGAGCAGATCGCCGCAGTGCTCCTCGGTCAGTCCTCGGTCGCCGATGCACTTGCTGCGGCGAAGACCGCCGGTGACGCCGCGCTGGCGGACGGGTGATGGCCATGCGCCGCACATACGCCATCCTCGGGGTCCTGGCTCTCGGCGTCGCTGCCGGCTGCGGGGGCAGTGACAAGCCGTCAGCCTCCGGCCCGATCACGCTGACCTTCTGGTCGGGGCAGGTCGACATCGCCGCCCAGGCACTGCAGACGCTGGCCGACGACTACCACACCGCCCATCCCGACGTCACCGTCGCCATCGAAGAGGGCGCTGTGCCCGACGAGATGCGCTCGAAGCTCGAGGTGACACTCGGGACCGACACCTATCCCGACGTGGCCTACGTCTACGGATCGGATGCCGCGGCGCTGTCGCGCAGCGCCAAGGTCATCGACCTCACCAACGACGTCAAGGACCCGGCCGTCGGTTGGGACGACTTCTGGCCGAGCGAGCGGGCCGCGGCGACGATCGACGGCAAGACGGTCGCCTACCCCGCTGTCGTCGGCGACATCGGCGTGATCTACAACAAGCGGGTGTTCGCCGCCGCCGGGGTGGCCGAGCCGGGGGCCGACTGGACGTGGGACGACTTCCGCTCCATCGCCAAGCAACTCACCAACACGGGCGATTCGGTGTTCGGCACCGCCTACAACGTCAGCGCCACCGAGGGCACGGTCTCGACCTTTCTGCCGATGATCTGGCAGCAGGGTCTCGACGTCCTCGGCGCCGACGGCAAGACCGTCGGCTACGACTCCCCGAAAGTCGCTGCATCGTTGGAGCTGTTGCGGGCGATGGCCGTCGACGACAAGAGCGTCCTACTCGATGCCGCCGGCGATCAGGCCCAGTCGTTGTTCACCAACGACAAGGTGGCGATGCTGATCACCGGCCCGTGGGCGCTGTCGGATCTGCAGGCGGCGAAGGCCGACTTCGGTGTGCAGGTGCTCCCCGGCTATGACGGCCACCACGACACCACCGGTGGCCAGGATCTGTGGATGCTGTTCGACCATGGTGACGCTCGCCGCGCCCAGGCGGCAAGCGACTTCGTCGCCTGGCTCACCCAACCCGAGCAGGACGCCCGTTGGTCGATCGAGCTGCTCAATCTGCCGATCCGCGGTGGCTCGGCCAAGCAGCCGGCATTCACCAAGGCGGCCGCCGATCTGCCGGGTTACCAGCAGTTCTTCGACAATCTGGGGAACACCCGGGCCCGTCCGCCGATCGTTGCGTACCCCGAGGTGTCGTTGGCCCTCGGTGAGCAGATCGCCGCCGTGCTGCTCGGCCAGGCGAAGCCCGACGCGGCCTTGAAGGCCGCCGTCGACGGCGGCAACAAAGCCCTGTCCGACTCCGCCGCGGGCTGAGTCGTGGCTGTTGCCGTCGCCCGGCCCGGCGCATCACCGCGCTCGGGCACCAGGGTGTTCAGTCCGTCCCTGCGCCGCACGTTGACCGGTTGGGGCTTCATCGCCCCCGCGGCGGTCGTGATCATCGGCCTGACCATCTTCCCCGCGGCGTGGGCGGCGTGGCTGAGCACTCAGAAGACCGACTTCATCGTGGCCGGCCGCAACGTCGGGCTCGCCAATTACCGCACCATGGTCGACGACCCCCGGGTGTGGCAGGCGGTCAAGAACACGCTGTTCTACACGGTGTTGTTCGTGCCCTCGTCGATGATCATCGGGCTGTTGATCGCTCTCGCCCTCAACCAACCGCTGCGGATGAAGGGCTTCTACCGTACGTGCATCTTCGTGCCGTTCGTCGCCTCGGCGGCGGCGACCGGGATCTTGGCGACCTTCGTCTTCAACAAGGATTTCGGTATCGCCAACGATGTGCTCGACGCCCTCGGCATGACCCGCCAGCCGTTCTTCCAGAGCCCGGCGCAGGCGATGATCCTGCTCGTCCTCATCTCGCTATGGGGCTCGGTCGGATTCAACGTGGTCGTCTATCTGGCCGCGCTGCAGGACATCCCCGGTGACGTGATCGAAGCGGCCAAGGTCGACGGCGCCTATCGGTGGGCGACGTTCCGTCACGTCGTGGTGCCGTCGCTCACGCCGGTCAGCGTGTTCGAGGCGGTCTGGGGAGTGATCACTGCCTTCCAGTTTTTCGACCTGATCATCACCACGACCAATGGCGGCCCGGTGGGCAAGACCAACTCGGTCGTGTTCCTCCTGTTCCAGGTGGCCTTTCTCAAGGCTCACAAGTACGGCTACGGCGCAGCGATCGCCGTAGCTCTGGCCCTGGTCAGCCTGCTGCTGGCGCTGGTCATGGTGGTCTACTCGCGGCGCACGGGACGCAGGGCGTTCGGATGACGCTGGCGATCGCTCCCAACGACGTGCCCCTGCCGCGTCGGACCCGGCGCCGCCGCGGGTTGCTGCCGTTCTCGCCCTTGCATGTCGTCCTGCTGCCGACGGCGATCGTGTTCGCCTTTCCACTCTTCTACATGCTCTCCAGCTCGATCATGAGCAAGGAGGAGATCATCAAGAGCCGCAGCCTGCCCAAGCTGATCCCGGGAGGGATCCACCTCACCGGCTACGCCGACGTGTTGACCAAGACCTCGTTTCCCCGATGGTTCCTCAACTCGGTGCAGGTCTCGGCCATCTCGGTCGTCGCCCACCTGGTGCTGTGCTCGTTGGCCGGTTACGCCTTTGCCCG
>JANMJD010000287.1:0-23139 GCA_031371195.1 Actinomycetes bacterium
GCGCTCTCAAACGTCGGTCAACGAGTGATCCTTCCGGCCGGCGATGAGTTCTTCTTCGCCGATGCAACGATGCTCGATGACTTCGGACTTCGTTTCGACGTCCAGTACAAAGCCAGCCACTGATTGACGACGAGAAGGAACCTTCCATGACAACGCTCCTCATTGATACGCCTCCAAAGGTTGGAGGCACCACAATCGGCACTGCGGCCGGTGCCAATGTCACCTCGCAGCTGATGACCAATCACGCGGCGGCCCGCCCCGTTGATGCCCGCAACACTTTCGCCGTGGCCGAGGACAGTTCCGGCAACCCGATGGTCTTCGCCATCGGGACAGATGGTGTTCTGCGACTGCTCACCGTCGCCGGGCTGACCGGTGCCGGCTGGATCGAAACCGACCTGTCGTCGGCCCTGGGTGCCGGGATGATCGTCACGACCTTCGCCATCAGCCAGAGCCCCAACGGCACGATCACCCTCGGCCTCGCGGCGGCAGTGTCCACCGCTGCGACGGCGACCACGATGTACGTCAGCCCACCGCTCCCGAACGACCCCCACGCATTCGACTGGACAACCGCCGGTTCGAAGCTGGTAGCCCGTCCATGGGCAACCGGGCCGATCGAGATCACCGACATCCTCATCGGCGGTGACGACAACAACGGCCTGCCGCTGGTAATCGCGGTCGCCGAGTCGGCGGGCAAGGTCGGTCGCTATCAGGTCAACCCGAACACCGGTGACAGCTCGTGGATGTGGACGCCGTTCGTCTTCCCCGACTCGGTCAACCTCGATGGGATGCGGGCGATGGCCGTCGGCCAGGTCTTCGGCGATCAGGGCGTCTTCGCCCTCTACGACGTCGGCTCCGACCAGCGGTTGGAGTTCACCAGCCTGCCCGATCCGAAATTCCACAAGACATCGAATTATGCGTTCACGATCCCTTCGGGGATGACGAGCATCGACGTGGTCCCCGGCAGCGGGAATTCGAGCGACCTGTTCGTCGCCGGTGCCGGCGTGCTGCTGTTCAGCGCCTCGGGCAGCGCATCGAGCGTGGTCTGCACCCCGGCGCAGGCGGGGAACATCACCCGCCTGGTGACCCGCAGCGACGGCACCACGACCTCGGTTTGGGCGATCGCCGGTGACGAGCATGCGCTCTACACCTCCCGTAGCGCCGGGCAGTGGAGGGCACCGATCCCACTGCGCGACTCGACCACACAGATCGCCGCGATGCGCAGCCGTGTCCGGCGCAACAACCAGGTGTTCTTCGTCACCGGTGATCAACGGCTCGGCTACTTCTGGCAGGACCCGAAGACTTCGATGTGGACCGAGACGATCGTGCCGCTCGCCGACACGGGCAGTGCCATCACCTACGACACGTACACGACCCGGATCGCCGTCACCGACGCGGCCGCCAACCCGGCGCTGTTCCAGACCTTGCAACTGGCCACGTCGCAGCTGACCTACCTCACCGTCAACGGCGTATCGCACCTGACGGGACCCGACGCAGCGGCATCGGTGACCACTGACGAGTCGGGGTGCATCACGGTAGTCACCCCCACGGCGACCATTTCCAGCGGCATCCTGCACCTCTCCGGGGTCGGCGACGCAGTGATCGACATCAACCCGGCGGCGAGCGTGTTGAACGGCCTCGGCGCGATCACCAAGGGCGACGATCTGAAGGCGGCGGTGTTCACCTCCGGCCCGAAGTCCGGTCAACCGGTGCTCGCCAATCCGCCTCCCGATCAGACACTCGACGCCGCCGCGTCCGCCGTGTCCCGACTCATCGGTATGAGCAGCACCCTGCCCGCCGATGGGAGCCCCACTGCCGCGATCCATGCACGGACACGGGCCGCCGACGCCCCGGCGTTGACCCTCGCCTCGCCGGTGGCCGCCGGCGACGCGTGGGGCATGACGCTCGGCGCCCAGCCCGCCTACCTCGACGGCTCGGCGGCAAGCTCCATGCTCGGTTCCCTCGGCGACACCATCGACGCGGCCGCCGGCGACGTCCTGCATTGGATCGAGAACGCCGGTGCAGCCGTGGAGTCGTTCTTCATCGAGGGCGTGGAGGACGCCTGGCGATTCGTGGTCCAGATCGCCGGTGAGGTGTTCGAGTTCGTCCTCGATGCCCTGGAACACGTGGCGAGCGCGCTGAACTGGGTGCTGAAGAACGTGCTCGGCATCGATCTGGCCGCCATCATCCAGTGGCTCGGCTTCCTCTTCGACTGGGACGACATCAAGCTGACCCACAAGGTGCTCGTCAACATGGCGAACCACAGCGTCGACTTCGGCGAGGCCGCCCTTGCCGCGCTGGCGACGAAGGTCACGAACGGCTTCGAATGGCTCAAGCAGCAGGTCGCCACGATGGAGCCGCCCGGGCACGCCAACGATCAGGTCCGCTCGACGGGAGCCAACCAGCAATCGTCGCTCTCGGCTACCCAATCGAGGTTCGTCGGAGCGGCCCATACCGACCCGTCGGCCGACTGGGGGCGGTACCACATGGTGCATGGCGGCGGGCTCGACATGACGCCGCCCCGCCAACAGCCGACCGATCCGATGACCGCGTTCTACACCGACATCATCGAGCCGACGATCGCCTCGATGATGGAGACCTTCCAGAACATCGGCAGCGACATCTCCGCCGGGTTCAACGGCGACATGACCGTGGCGCAGATGTTCCAGGCACTCGGCGCCGACGCCCTCATCGGGGTGCTCGACGCATTGGAGAAGGTCGTCGTCGGCATCATCGAGTTCATCGAGGACCTTGTCGAAATGCTGCGGCAGGGAGCCAACGCGGTCATCGATGTGCCCTTCTTCAGTGCGCTCTACCGGGAGATCGCCGATGCCGACCTGACGATCCTCGACCTGATCGCCCTGATCGTCGCCATCCCGGCGACCATCGGGTACAAGCTGCTCACGGGTGAAGCCCCGTTCGCCACCGGCACCGACGGGCTCGACGATCCATCGACCACCTGGCAGGAAGCCTTCGCCCTGCTGGGTGCCGACACGTCGGTCCCGGCGCCCGCCCCGGTGGCGGCAGGCGGCGCACCGGTGGCGGCAGGCGGCGCACCGGTGGCGTTCCGGGAGATGGCGGTCGTCGCGGATCCGCCGGTTGCGACGGCCTTTGCCGCCGTCTCGACCGATGCGGACTCGGGCGCAAACGGATCGGGTGGACCCGGGGGCGGGAGCCCGGCCAAGAGCACCACGAGCACCGCAGCGAAGCAGTATTCATACTGGGGTGGTGCGATCGCCACGATTGCCGGGGGCGTCGACGACGTCCTGGGCATCCTGCAGGCAAAGGCGGCGATTGCCGCGGCCGCCGGCGACTTCGACAAGCAAGAGGCTGAGACCGGGAAGATCAGCACCCTCGAGTTCATCCGATTCGGTCTGACGGTCATCCACGCCGCGGGGGCCTTCCCGGTCGGCGACGACGAGGAGGTGTCCCTGCAGCGATCCGCGTGGGGCATCGAGTTCGGAGTCGGCGCCCTGGAGTTGCTCGTGCTGCTGGTCGCCCAGAAGCGCGAGGGAAGCACTCCGGCCGACATCCAAAAAGCGGTCAAGGTCAACGGCGTGATCACCATCGTCGAGGGCATCGTGCTTTTCGCCCTCGAGGTGGCGATCTTCGCCGAGGAGATGCAGCAGACCGAGGGGAAGTCGAGCAACGTGCTCAAGTTCTTCCAGAACCTGTGCTACCTGGCCGCACGACTGGGCATCGGCGCTGGACAGGTGATTCCGCCCGAGAGCGTCGAGGCCCAGGGGGTTGCCGGTGTGGCTGCGGCCTGTGGACTCGGTTTCGGGTTGGTTTTCAATCTGGTGGTGCTATTGCTCAACGCGACGAACGACCTCGAGCACCAGAGCTACTGACCCACGCACGAGCGTGGGGCGGTCGGTGTCTCGCCACTCCGGCCGCCCCGCAGTCGCGCGCCCGGCACCGACCTGGCGGCGGAACAATTCGTTTCCGGGACGTTCGTACCGCTTATGCCGGCATGTGATGTAACGTCGCAGGGCACCACCGATCCGAGGGGACACGATGCGAGACACAGAACCCGGAGGCCCCATCCGCCGCCGGGGCGGGCGCGCCGATGCGTCACAGCGCTCGGCCCTGCCCCTCCAGGCCACCTCGGCCCAGCCGTACTTCCGCCTGAATCACACCGAGGTCGTCTCGGCAGACGAACTCGAATCAATCCACGAGGCGTCACTGACCATCCTCGAGCGGATCGGCATGGAGTTCCTGTGCCCCGAGTCGCGTTCGATCATGCGCGAGGCCGGCGCGTCGGTCGACGAGTCCAACGGGCGCATTCGCTTCAGCCGGGAGATGATCGAGTCGAAGATGGCCCTCGTGCCGTCGGAGTTCACGCTGCACTCGTGGAATCCGGCTCGCAACCTGCGCATCGGCGGCCGGTGGATGGCGTTCGGCTCGGTCGCCAGCGCCCCGCACTACATCGATCGCAACGGCGTGCGCAAGGCCGGTGACCGCGAAGGTTTCCGCGACCTGCTCAAGCTCGCCCAGATCCTCAACATCATCCACTTCATCCCCGGGTATCCGGTGGAGCCGATCGACATGCACCACTCCGTGCGGCACCTCCACGCGATGCACGACATGTTGACCGTGACCGACAAGCACCTGCACTGTTACAGCCTCGGCCGCAAGCGCAACCAGGACGCGCTCGAGATGGTCAAGATCGCCCGGCAGATCGATAACGACACGCTGTTGCGTGAGCCCTCGGTCGTCTCGGTGATCAACTCCAACTCCCCCTTGCGCCTCGATGTGCCGATGTCGCAGGGAATGATCGAGTTCGCCCGCCACAACCAACCGATCGTGATGACCCCGTTCACGCTGGCCGGGGCGATGGCTCCGATCACGTTGGCCGGGGCGCTGGCCCAGCAGAACGCCGAGGCCCTGGCCGGCATCACGTTCCTCCAGATCATCAACCCGGGAACCCCGGCGGTCTATGGCGGATTCACCTCGAACGTGGACATGCAGTCGGGCGCGCCAGCCTTCGGCACACCCGAGTACGTGCGCACGGCGATGATCGGCGGTCAATTGGCCCGGCGCTACTCGGTGCCGTACCGGTCGTCGAACGTCTGTGCCGCCAACGCCCTCGACGCCCAGGCCGCCTATGAGAGCGTGTTCTCGCTGTGGGGCTGCGTGATGGGTGGCGTCAATTTCATGATGCATGGCGCCGGGTGGATGGAGGGCGGGTTGCATGCCAGCTTGGAGAAGATGATCCTCGACGCCGACCTGCTGCAGATGGTCGCCCGGATGATGGAACCCGTGGTCGTCGATGATGCATCGCTGGCGATCGACACCATCGAGGAAGTCGGCCCCGGCGGCCACTTCTTCGGCACCGCCCACACCCAGGAACGCTTCCGCGACGCCTTCTACCGGCCGCTCATCTCGGACTGGCGCAACTACGAGGCCTGGGAGGAGGCGGGGAGCCCGACTGCCGAGGTCAAGGCGAAATCCCTGGTCACCCGGTTCCTGGATGCCTACGAGGCTCCCCCTATGGACCCGGCCGCCCGTGAGCAACTCGACGCCTTCGTCGCCCGTCGTGTCGCCGAGGGCGGCGTGGCCACCGACTACTGACAGACAGCGATCGCCGTCGTTCGACCCGCCGCCTGGACGTCGGCCGACGGGACGCGTCGACGAGGTGGGAGCATGGGTGGATGATCACCGACCAGCGCAAGTACCCGATCGACCTCGCGGCAACGGTGGCACGGATCCGTGCGCACGCCGCACCCGGTGCACACGTACTCGAAATCGGTTGCGGTGACGGCGCGCTCGTCGGGAGCTCGACGAGGCCGACCGCGCCGACGAGGAACACCAGGCCGCCGACGGACACATCCGTCTGCTCGGGCGCATGTGGACCGGCCGCCGCTGACGCAGCCCCCGGGCTACTTCTTCGCCTTCCTGGCCGATGGGCGGGCCTGGCGTCGATCGGGCCGTCGGGCGAGCAATGTCTCGATGACACGAGACGTCGGCTTGCCCATCGTCTGGCCGAGCCGGCGGCGGATCGCTTCGAGGTCGCGCTGAACCGACGTCGACTCCGACCGCTCGATAACGGTACCGAGCAGCACCATGGCCCGCTCGGCCTCCCGCCGGTCGAGTACCAGACCGGAATCCTCGCTGAGTCGGGCAACGGTCCTGAGTAGGTCGGTGGCGGCCTGCACGAGTTCCTGGTCCCGCAGAATCACACCGATCGCCGGAACCTGCGCCCGTTCGAACAGGGCGATCCATGCCTGTCCGGCCTCGGTGGTGGCCAGCAGATCGTCGCGGATGCGACGCATCGCCGAAAGCTCCCCACCGCCACCGAAGATCGGGAGCCCGATGAGTTCGATCGCACAGACCGACTCGATGAGCAGGGCCAGCATGGCTGCCTTGGCATCGATCTTGATCAGTGTCGGATCGGTCGGATGGAACGATTGGCGGACGTCTCCCACATAGGGGCCGGTCTCGAAGGTGAAGCCATACGTCTTGTACAGCTTCGGGTCGGCGATATGCCGCGCATAGGCGTAATCGCTGTGAGTGCCGGTCGTCGCGTACAGGTCGATGCCGGGCTGCCGGGTGTATGACCTGCCGCGGACCGCGGCGATGTCGCTGACGATCTGGTCGCCGACGGCGACGAATCGCTTCAGATCACGGGGATCCATGTACTCCTGGTATCCGGTCGGCACGCTTGGTGTGCAGGTACCGGTCGGCAGCCCGGTGAATCGCTTCGTCGGATCGGTGGTCTGCGTCGCGGCGTGCCCCCACGGATGCAGGACGAGTTCCGAGTACGAATGCACATCGGCGAAGGTGACGACACGGTTCGTGTCGAGGAGGTGCTTGATGTTGCGTGTCTCCGGCTCGCTGAACACCGATGGCCCGCAGTACACCTCGCTGCATGGCGAGCACGAGGTGCTGCCCTGCGCCACGCCCCACAACACGTCGAGGTTGCGATTGAGGTCGACGCCGTCGCACGTCGTACCGGGATTGTCACGGCGGTTCTTGCGCCACAGGTCGTCGACGGTCATCACATGGTTTCTGCCGTCGGGATTGCTGCACGGAACGAACCAGATGTCCAAGGCGTCGACCACGAGCTTCACATGGTCGGCCGGCCAGGTACGCCCGCCATACGTGATCGGGGTGCCGTTGGCGTAGCTGACGAGCATGTCGACGGCGAGTTCGATGATCGCATCGGGGTTCATCAACTCGCGGGAATGCGTCCCTCCGACGATCACCACGCTGCGCCGATCCCCGGGTGTGCCGGCGCGCATACGCAGCGCGTAGATCGGCCGTCCTTCGACGGACGTTTCGGGGAGCTGGATGCGGGTGAAGAACTGAGGGAACCAGGCCGCCAGCAGGCTGGTGGTCGAGTCGAGTTGGGCGATCGTGCGGTACATCACGAACCTCCCTGCCGGGCGATGCCCTCGACCTGCTGCTCGAGCCACTCCTGAGCGCTGCGATCGTCGAGGATCAACGAGCGGTCGAGCGGGGTGACCCGAAGTGCGGCTCGAAGATGGACCTCGTGCCCGCTCTCGACGAGAGCACCCACTTCCTCCAAGGTCAGCAGCACACGCACCTCGCCATTGAGGTCGGGCAACCGATCGAGGTCCATGGCGGTCACCGTTTCGATGGCCGCCGCTCGTTCGGTCGTGGTGATCGTGGCATCGAACCGGAGCGGCGGCTCCGGCGGTTCGTCGCTTCGTGATGGATTCGCCTTGCCCGGCATAGTGCCTCCTCGGTGAACGGCCTCCACGGACCGCTATCCAATTGAGCCCCGCGATCGATCATAGATACATTCCGGGTGGCGGCCGACGAGGCGAGGCGAACGGAAACCTGCTGTACACGTCGTTCACGGTGCACGAGGAGGTGTCGCCCGGCTAGGACTGCCCGGGCGAGACGAGTCCGGTTTCGTAGGCGACGACGACGAGTTGGGCACGGTCTCGGGCGGCGAACTTCGCCAGCAGGTGGCTGACGTGGGTTTTCGCGGTCGCGTGGCTCATGAACAGTTGCTCGGCCAACTCGGTGTTGGAGAGCCCTTTGGCCACAGCGGTCAGAACCTCGCGCTCGCGGCTGGTCAATTGGTCCAGCCGCGAATCGGCGATCTGGGTGATCGGGCGGCGGACGAAGTCCTCGATCAGCCGGCGAGTGATGCTCGGCGCGAGCAGCGCCTCGCCCGAAGCGACGACGCGGACGGCCGCCAGCAGTTCGGGCGGCAGGGTGTCCTTCAGTAGGAAGCCGGAGGCACCGGCGCGCAGGGCTTCGTGGACGTATGCATCAAGGTCGAACGTGGTCAACACGAGGATGCGGACCATATTGAGCGACGGGTCGGCGGTGATCAGCCGGGTGGCCTCCAACCCGTCCATCTCGGGCATGCGGATGTCCATCAGGATCACGTCGGGCTGTTTCGCCTTGGCGACACGCACGGCCTCCAAGCCGTTGGACGCCTCACCGACCACCTCGATTCCCGCCTCGGATCGCAGGAGGGCCAGGAACCCGCTACGGACCAGCGCCTGGTCGTCGGCCACCACGATTCGGATCGCCGGAGTCATCGGGCATCTCCGAGCGAGACCACGTCAACAGTCGGAGTGATCGGTGAATACATCACGGGCTCGCTCTCGGTGCGGATTCGTTTGAGCAGCCGCCGCAGATCGTTGAGGGCATCGCGGCTGATCGTCGAGATCGTGTCGAGGGTGGCCTTGGCGGCAGCCGGGTCGAGGTCGACGAGTTGCGATCCGGTGGCGGCGTGCGTCGCGATGGTCCGGATGGATCGGGTGATGACGGTGCCGAGTTCATCGGCGATGCGCAGCCGCTCACCGGCGACGGCAAGCTCCGAGCGTCTGGACTGCCCGTCGGCGGTTGCCTCGCGCTCGGCCAGATGGAGGGCACGGCGTTGTCGTTCGTGTTGGGCCACGTAACCGGCGACTGCCGACGCAGTGAGGAAGACACCGAGCCAGACCGCACCGGGGGTGGTCAAGTCGGGCGGCCGGGACCAGGCGATCACGGCAGTACCCACATATGTGCCGATGACCGTGCCGACGAGCCGCTCCGGTGTGGCATGGCTCGCCACGGTATACAGGCCGATCCACAACACGAAGACGATGGTGCCGACCTGGTAGTCGCCGATGGTCAGCGCCAGTCCGAGCATCCAGGCGGTGGCGTAGGCGAGATTTGGATGACGCCGTCGAGCCGCCAACGTCAGACAGCAGGCGATGCGCAACAGCCATGCCCATGCTCCGGTATGTGCGTAGCGCGGTCCGCCGACGACCGGGTCGTAGGCGAGGATCTCGATGGTCGACACGACGACGATGCCGGCCGCCAGGACAACGTCCCAGATCCCCGGCTGGAGGCGTCGCCGGGCCGCGACCGCGGCGATCGGCGGGACGGCGTTCGTCGCTGACGTCTCGGTCGAGGTCGGATTCGCGAAGTACGGCAGCGTTGGCTGCACGCGGAAGCCGCCGCCGGGTCGCGGTCCGCAACACACCTCGCCGCCGTACATCTGCGCTCGTTCCTTCATTCCGATCAAACCGTTCCCACCCTCGTGGCTCGCGGCATCGGCCGTCGGCGTCGCACCGTGTCCATCGTCGTCGATGCGGATGTCGACATGGTCGTCAGGTGGGCGCCGATGCCTGCCTGGACGGCGATCACGCTTAACGAATGGGCGACGACATCGTGGAGTTCCTGGGCCATCCGCAACCGCTCGCGGGTCGCACCCAATGCGGCAACCTCGCGGAGTCGGGCGGCCCGTTCGACTGCGGCCTCGACCTCGCGTTCCTGTCGGGCCCGGCCGAGTCGAACGATCCGACCCAGCGCGTAGCCGGCAGCAAGGAACAGCGGGCCGAGCAGCGGTGCCGCCGAAATGATGATCGTCTCGTTGCCGATCAGCACCGCATACAGCGCGCCGATCATCGCCAGGGCCCGCCAGGCCAGCCGCCGCGGATGGCAGGCTGCCACGCTGTAGAGCGCGATGACCATCGCGAAGAAGACCACGGTGTCTCGATGCTTGGCGACTTCGAGCGGAACCACCAACAGGAGGCCGACGGCGAGCGATCGCAGGGGCCACCGGCGGCGTCCGGCCAGACCGGCACAGACGGCGATCGTGACCGCCCAACTCCATACCGTGTCGGCATGAAATCGATGCGCATCGACATCCTGCACGTCGATCCGGCTGATCAGCGCGACGATCGCCACCACGACCATCGCCCCAGCCGAGCCGTAGTCCCACCGATGAGCGCGCACATCGCGCCCGAACTTGTGGAACACGCTCATCAAATGACCGTAACCCCTACGGCGGGCATCACGCATCGCCCCACAGGATGAGATGCGCATGCGTCTGGCGGATGAGTTGGCCAGGCGATCGTTCATCCCGATCAGCGGCGGTAAGCGTCGCCCGCCCGATGCGGGTGGGGGCCGCCAAAGTGCATCGTGGGCGGCATGACCACTACCGCGATCCTCACTCCACCACCGGCTGCGATCCTCACGCCACCGGACCGACCTATGACGCGACGACGCCTGGTTGCGCAGGCCGTCGATGCGACCAAGACCTACGGCACACACGATGCAGCGGTGCACGCGCTGCAGCATGTGAGCGTCGGATTCGAGGCGGGGCGATTCACGGCGATGATGGGCCCGTCCGGGTCCGGCAAGTCGACACTGCTGCACTGCCTCGCCGGGCTCGACACTCTCACGTCGGGCGCGATCCGGATCGGTGACATCGACCTCGCCGGATTGAACGACAAGGAGCTCACGATGCTGCGACGCGACCGCATCGGGTTCGTTTTCCAGTCATTCAACCTGATCCCGACCCTGAACGCGTTGGAGAACATCACGTTGCCGATGTCGCTGGCGCGCCGCCGGCCCGACGCCGAATGGCTTGATCATGTGATCGACACCGTCGGGCTGCGCACCCGCTTGACCCACCGTCCATCGGAGCTGTCGGGCGGTCAACAGCAGCGGGTCGCCGTCGCCCGGGCCCTCGCCTCACGCCCCGAGATCATCTTCGCCGACGAGCCCACCGGCAACCTCGACTCACGGGCCGGTGCCGAGATCCTCACCTTCCTGCGTAACGCCGTGCGTGAACTCGACCAGACCGTCGTGATGGTCACCCACGACCCGACGGCGGCGGCGTACGCCCACCGGGCCGTCTTCCTCGCCGACGGGCACGTGGTCGATGACCTCGCCGACCCGACCGCCATCACCGTCCTGGACCGCATGAAGAACCTGGGGAACTGAACCGCCATGATCGCCACCCTCACCTTCAAGCAACTCGCCGCCAACCGGCTGCGGCTGCTCGCCACGGCCTTCGCCGTCATCCTCGGTGTCGCCTTTCTCGCCGGCACCCTCATCCTCACCGACACCATCAAGGGCACCTTCGACAGCGTGCTGAGCAAGGCGGATGCCGGAACCGATGCCTATGTCCGGGCGACCAGCCCGCTCGACCTCGGCTACGGCCAGAGCGGCCGCCCGATCGACGCGGCGTTGCTCGACACGATCCGCGCCGTCGACGGCGTCGGCGCCGTGAGCATCGAGGTCTCCGGATACGCCCAGATACTCGACCATGCCGGCAAGGCCGTCGGCTCGCCGCAGACCGGCGTGCTCGGCATGAACTGGGTGACCGTCCCGCAGCTCAATCCGTTCATACTCAGCTCCGGCCGCGCCCCCGCGGCACAGGGGGAGATCGCCATCGACAAGCATTCGGCGGATGTCGCCAAGCTGCATGTCGGCGACGAGACGACGGTGTTGTCGAAGGGCGAACCCCAGACGGCCACCGTCGTCGGCATCACCCGCTTCGGCGACGTCGACACCCCGGGAGCGCTGTCGGTCGTGCTGTTCGACGACGCCACGGCCCAGTCGGTGCTGACCGCGCCCGGTCAGGTCAATGCGATCGCCGTCACCGCCGATCCGGGGGTATCGCCCGACGCCCTGGTCGGCCGCCTCACCCCGCTCGTGGGTTCCTCCAACGAGGTGATTTCGGGGGCGACGCTCACCAAGGAGCACCAGGACGACATCGGCAAGGACATCAGCCAGTTCGGGATCTTCCTCACGATCTTTGCCCTGATCGCCGTGTTCGTCGGCGCGTTCATCATCAACAACACGTTCTCGATCATCGTGTCGCAACGGACCAAGGAGATGGCCCTGCTCCGAGCCGTCGGCGCCAGTGGTCGCCAGGTACGGCGCGCCGTCCTGGCCGAGGCGGCGGTCACGGGCTTTGCGTCGTCAGCCGTCGGCCTCGTCGCCGGCGTCGGTGTCGCCAAGGGACTGCAGGCGCTGCTCAGTGCACTCGGGGTCGATATTCCGCTGGGCACAACGGTCATCTCTACTCCGACGGTGATCATCTCGATGACCGTCGGTTTCGTCGTCACCGTGATCTCAGCCGTGATGCCCGCCCGGCGGGCGTCGCGGGTCGCGCCGATTGCCGCCCTACGCGACGTCGCCCAGGACCGTTCCGCTGTATCGACTCGGCGAGTCATCGTCGGCTTCGCCGCCACCGTGGTCGCCGCTGCCGCGCTGGTGATGGGCCTCAGTGCCGCCAACGTCAAGCTGGTCGGGGTCGGCGCCGTGGCGTTGTTCCTTGCCGTCTCGGTGCTCGGGCCCGTGCTCGCCCGACCGGTCGCCGCACTGTTCGGTGCGCCGATCACCGCGCTGCGTGGAACCTCCGGGATGATCGCGCGACAGAACGCGATGCGCAGCCCGGCTCGCACGGCTCGCACGGCATCGTCGCTGATGATCGGTGTCGCGTTGGTCAGCTTCCTGATGATCTTCGCCTCGTCGCTGAAGGCCACGGGGGCGGGAGAGTTCCGTCGGGACTTTCGCGGCACGGTGATCGTCGATTCGGGCTCGTTCGACAGCTCGAGCGGCGTGAGCCCAGACTTCGCGGCGACACTGGCGAGTCGGGACGGGGTGCAGGTCATCTCCGAACAACGCAGCAGCGCGGTGGAGATCGACGGCGCACCGGGCTTCCTGAGCGCCTACGACACCTCGACGATCGGAGCCTTGTTCGACCTCGGTCATATCGAGGGCGATCTCGCCCGTCTCGGTGCCGATGGCATCGCGGTCAAGGCTCAAGCGGGTCCGGGCGCGGTGCAACTCGGCGACACCCGCACCGTCACCTTCCCCAGCGGCGCAGTCACCTTCGTCGTGCGAGCCACCTACGACCACGCCACCGAGTTCTTCGGCGACCGGTTCGTGGATCTGGCCGCATTCGAAGCGAACCTGCCCGTCAACCTCGACGCACGCATCTACGTCAAGGCGGATGACACCACGATCGTCGATCAGGCTGCCGCCGGGTACCCGACCGCCAAGGTGCTCACCACCGGGGAGTTCATCACCCAGCAGAACGGCCAGATCAATACGATCCTCACACTCATGTACGCCCTTCTCGGGCTGGCTGTGGTGATTGCGTTGCTCGGAATCGCCAACACCCTGGCGCTCTCGATCCACGAACGCAAGCGTGAACTCGGCCTGTTGCGGGCCGTCGGTATGAGCCGGGCGCAGGTCCGCTCATCGGTGCGCTGGGAGTCGGCGATCATTGCCTTGTTCGGCACCGTGCTCGGTCTGACGGTCGGAGTCTTCCTCGGCTGGGCGATGGTCCACACGCTCGGCGACCAGGGCTTCGAGCGTTTGGTGGTCCCAGTCGGCTCACTCGTCACGATCGCCCTGATCGCAGTGCTCGCCGGTGTCGCCGTGTCATTGATGCCCGCTCGCCGGGCGGCCCGGATCGACATCCTGACGGCCGTTGCCTCGACGTGACTCCACCGCGGCCGGCGTCGTTCGTCCCCACCCGGCCGACGGCCGGGAAAGGACCGCTCCCCGAGCTACAGCTGGACGCCCTTGGTCAGGGCGCCGTCGACGACGAGGTTGGTGCCGGTGATGAAGCTCGCCCGGCGGCTCGACAGGAAGACGACGGCGTCGGCCATCTCCTGAGGCGTGCCCATCCGGCCGGTCGGGTTCATCCCCAGCGCCATTTCATACAGGCCCGGGTTGCCGTGCTCGATCTGGTTCCACACCCCGCCGGGGAAGTACGTGTTGCCCGGCGACACGGTGTTCGCCCGGATCCCCTTGCCGGCCAGGTGATAGGCAAGACCCTGCGTGTAGTGGATCAACGCCGCCTTGAACGCGCCGTACGGGCCCGAGGCGAAGTCGATCTCGCGTCCCGAGACGCTCGAGATGGTCACGATCGACGGTGTGTCGGAGAGTTCCAAGTGGGGCATCGCCGCGTCGACGAGGCGCACGGCGCCCATGACGTCGACGTTGAACGTGGCCTGCCAGTTTTCCTCGGCCGCGCCGATCGACAGCGCGCTGACGTTGGCGACGACGGCGTCGATTCCGCCGAACTCGGTGGCCACGTCGGCCACCCAGGCCTTCAGCGCCGGACCGTCACCGACATCGACGGCGCGGCCGGTCGCCCGCACCCCGCGCCGGGCGAGCGCCGCCACCGTCGCCGCGACCTCCTCGGCGTTTCGGGCGCAGATGGCTACATCGGCGCCCTCGTCGGCGAACGTCTCGGCGACGGCCCGGCCGATGCCTTTGGTCCCGCCGGTGATGATGACTCGCTTGTGCTTCAGTCCGAGATCCATGGTGAGACTCCTGGTCGTGATCGAGAGTGGAGGGGACGTCAGGCGAGGTAGGTCTTGGAGATACCGGCGCCGACGGTGTACTTCGGATCGACGAAGTTGCCCAGTCGAACCCGACCGCACTGGCTGAGCATCATGTATGCGTCCCAGCGGTCGTAGCCGTAGTCGGCCTCCATCCAGTAGATGAGGTCGCGGTAGGCGATACGGGTGGCATCCTCGAGCGGGCGGGCGCTGCCGATCGACATGATCATCTCGTGGTTCTCGAGCCGCGGCCAGTCGATCGTCCAGCCCTTGATCAGATCGACATGGATCGTGGTCGTCGAGGAGTACTCGATCGCCGTGCCGCACACCTCGCCATCGCCCTGGCAGGCGTGGGCGTCGCCGATGAACAACCGAGCCTCGGGCGAGCGGACCGGCAGGTAGGTGATCGAACCGGGGCCCATATCGGGCAGGTCCATGTTTCCACCGTGGCTGTCGGGATTGAGCGACGAGATCGAGTCGATCGTCGGTGACGTGCTCAGCGTTCCGATGTGCGGCTTGTACGGCAGCGTGACCCGCTCGCTCCAGTAGACCCACTCCTCGTCGACCTTGACGACGCGCACGATCTCGGGCAGCGACGGGTTGAGCGTCGCGGTCAAGGATGTCCCGGTGAGCGCGCCGAACTGGGGGATCATCGCGCAGGCCCCGTGCGGATCGTCGCCCCGCGGCTTCATCGACTCGATATGGACCGCCAGGCAATCGCCGACCTCGGCACCCTCGACCATGATCGGCCCGTTCTGCGGGTTGACGAACGGCATCGTCAGCTTGGCCGAGGGCATGTCGGCCTCGGTCCTGATCGCCCCCTCGAAGGCATCGCGGGTATCGACGATCACCCGGTCACCCGGCTTGATGCGGAGCACCGGATCGGAGTACGGGCCGATCGTGTAATGGAACACCCCCTGCATCTCCTCGGTGAGATGGTGGGTCTCTCCCACCTGCCCCGCGGCAACACCGCGGCGGGTCATGATCGAGTCCGTCAGCCAATCCATCGGCGCGACGGTAGCGCCTGGCGCCACGGCACCTCGACGACATCGCGGAGAACGGCTGCCGATTACCACCGGCGAGCACATCCGCTCCATCATGGATTGCGAACCGCCTACGCCGACCAGACTGCCGAGGAACCATGCGATCGATCAACGTCACCATCTGGAACGAATATCTGCACGAAGTGCGTGAGCCCGAGATCGCTGCGATCTATCCGACCGGCATCCACGGGGCGCTCGCCGAAGGGCTCGCGCCGAACACCGAGTTCGTCATCCGCACGGCCACGCTCGGAGAGCCATCTCACGGACTCACTCCCGAGGTGATCGAGTCGACCGATGTGATGCTCTGGTGGGGCCATATGGGCCACCATCTGGTCGACGACGCCATCGTCGACCAGGTCCAGCAGCAGGTCCTCTCGGGGATGGGCCTGGTCGTCCTGCACTCGGGTCACTATTCGAAGATCTTCCGGCGGCTGATGGGTACGAACTGCTCGCTGCAATGGCGCGTGGCCGACGAAAAGGAGCGGCTGTGGGTCGTCGAACCATCGCATCCGGTCATGGCCGGGCTGCCGCCGTACATCGAGCTTCCGGTCGAGGAGATGTACGGCGAACGCTTCGACGTCCCCACTCCGGAGCACCTGTTGATGGTCTCGTGGTTCCAGGGTGGCGAGATCTTCCGGAGTTGTGCCACATGGCAACGCGGCCACGGCAAGATCGTCTACTTCCGCCCGGGCCACGAGGAGTACCCGACGTATCGCAACCCGCAGATACTGCAGGTGATCGCCAACGCCTGTCGATGGACGGCGCGCACGACGAACACCGCCACCAACTTCGCTCCCAATGTCGAGGCGCTCGAACCGGTCCCCGGTGCCTCCGATCGCGCCGCCGCGGCGGCCAAGGCCGGCTCCGAGAGCGTGGGCCAGTGACGACGCACCGCGTCGGCATCATCGGCACCGGAGTGATCGCCCACACCCATCTGAGGGGATACCGGGTGGCCGGCGTCGAGGTGGCCGCCCTGTGCGACAACAATCCGGCGACCCTGGCGTTGCGACAGCAGGAATGGGCGATCCCGACCGGGTACACGGACTACCACGAGTTGCTCGCCGACCCCACGATCGACGCCGTCTCGATCTGCACGCCGAACGCCTCGCACCACCCGATCACGCTCGACGCGGCGGCGGCCGGCAAGCACGTCCTGTGCGAGAAGCCCGTCTCGCTCGACCTCGGCCGGGCGCAGGAGATGATCGATGCCTGCGCCGCCGCTGGTGTCGTCTACCTGGTCGGACACCACCTGCGGTCGTGGAACGCCGCCGCACGGGCGCACACGATGATCGAGCGCGGCGATATCGGGCGGATCACCTCGGCGCGGTTCCGCCAAGCCCATGACTGGGGCGGTTCACCAACGGTACGCGGCGTCTTCGGCTCCAAGGCCCAGTCGGGTGGTGGCACGCTGCTCGACAACGGTTGCCACCTGTTCGACCTCGCCCGCTACCTGTGCGGCGATGTCGCCGACGTCTTCGCCCGCACCGGCACACTCAAGTACGACATTGAGGTCGAGGACACGGCGATCTCCGTGCTCGGCTACACCTCCGGTGCGCTCGGCCATGTCGAGGTGGCGTGGACGGCAACCGGTTGGCACGAGGGGTTCTGGATCCACGGCACCGAGGGCTCGATCGAGGTCGACAGCCGTGTCGGGGAGAACGTCCTGATTCATCGGTTCCGGTCCTCACCACGCGGCGACTGGGTGGCGACCGATACGGCCCGCTACGAACTTCAAGGGTTGGACGCCCACTCCCAGCACATCGTCAACTTCCTCGCCGCCATCGACGGCACCCGCGACGTGGTCTGCACGGGCGCCGACGGACTCGAGGCCGTGCGGCTGGTGCTCGCCTCGTACGACAGCGCCGCGTCCGGCGCCCCCGTCGTTCTACCCCGCTGACCATGCTCCGGGCGCGGCCTACAGCAGTTGCGTGGCGCCCTCGCCGCGCTGGATCGCCGGCACGTAGGTCTCCAGGTGGGCAAGCGTGGCCGCGTCGGTGAGGTCGACGACGCGGCCTTCCTCGGCCGAGAGGTACGCCGCCATGGTCAGGCGGACGATCTCGACGCCGTAGTCGAAGTCGAGCAGCGCGCTCGTTCCCTCACGGAAGGCACGGGCGGCATCGATGTTCTCGTCGGTGTAGCCGTACAGATCGGCCTCGTTCGGCTGGATCGCCAGCAGACCACGCGACGCCGTGGCCTTCTCGAGGGCCAGTTCGGAGTCGGCGACACCATCGGCCGCGGCGTCGCCGATGAAGACCTCGAGCGGTGATCGCAGGCTGTTGGCCTCGAGCGCGTAGCCCGGTCCGATCCCGTCGACCAGGAGGCGCAATCCCTGCTTGTCGTACATCCACGAGACGGTGAACTGCGCCTTGGAGCGCTGCCCGGTCTCGGGATCGGCGTATGTCACCGTGCCGGTGGCGAAGTCTTCGGCGGGAGTCGCGGCGTAGTCGACTCCGTGCTGCTCGAGCAGCTGAGCCCGCCAACGCGGCTGGCCCCACTTCAGCAAGGCGACGTCGGCGGACACGGACTGGGGAACGAGATGGAGCGGCGATCTACCTGCCGGGGTCAGCAGATACCAGCCGACCGCCAGGCAATGACAGCCCATGTCGGAGAGGACTCCCCCACCCTGTTGGGTCGGGTCCCAGAACCAGCCGTTGTGCGGACCGGCATGCTCCTCGCCGGAGCGGGCGAGGGTGAGCGGACCCATCGTCGCCTCGACGCCGGCGAGTTGCGCCCGAGCCTGCTGAAGCATCTTCATGTGGATCTGGTTCTCGAAATATGCCGTCGGCACCCCGATCTGCGCGGCGAGTTCGGCGACCCGGCGGGCCTCGGCGAGATTTCGACCCAACGGCTTCTCGCAGATCAAGCCCCGCAGCTGCGCCCCGTCGGCGACCGCTGCGGCGATCTGCTCCATCGTGTCGATCCGGCTGAAGTTGGGGTTGTACAGGGCGATGACGTCGACGTGGTGGGCCATCTCACGCACGCTGTCGTACACCACGGCGGGTCCGAGATCGCGCTCGTGGACCGACGCGGCCAGTTCGTGGGGTGGCGTTCGCGAGGTCAGTCCGGCGACTTCGATCCCGCGGACCTGCTCCAGCGCCCGTAGGTGGAATTGAGTGATGAAGCCGCCGCCGACCAGGCCGTATCGCAGGGTGTCCATATGAATTGCTCCAGGTGTTCGCAAGTCCGCAGACCGGCTGCGGATCAGTCGTCGAAGGTGTTTGTGTCCAGGCCGAAGCGCATCGGCGCCGGACGCTCGCAAGTGGTCGTCAGGTCGAGCCGGCGACCCTCATCGGACGATCTGATGGCGCTCGTCATCAGCTCCAACACGTGGAGGGCCAGTTCGCCCGAGGCCCGGTGCGGTCGTCCGGCGGCGGTCGCCGAGAGCATGTCGGCGAGGCCGATGCCGCGTTGTTGAGGGATGTTCACCTTGGGCAGCGGCACTTCGCGCCACTCCCCGCCAAGCACGCCGCGGATCGTCACGGAACCACCGAAGAAGTTGGGATCGGGCACCGAGAGGGTCGCATCGCTGCCGTAGATCTCGATGTTCGCCAGCCGACTCGCCTTGACATCGAAGCTGGTCACCAGCGTCGCCGAGGCTCCCGAAGCGAAGTCGATGAGGCTCGATACGTGGGTCGGCACCGTGGCCGTCACCACACCACCCACCCGCCCCTTGGCGTGGATCACCCGGTCGGCAACGCCGATCTTGGCCGACCCGGCAATCGAGGTCGCCGGGCCGAGCAGGGCGGTCAGGGCGGTCAGGTAGTACGGCCCCATGTCGAACAACGGCCCCGCGCCCGGCCCGTAGAAGATCTCGGGATTCGGGTGCCACCACTCCGGCCCGAACCCCAGGAAGAAGGCGTTGGCCGCCAGCGGCTCACCGATCGCCCCGCGGTCGATCGCCGCCCGGGCGGCCTGCAGCCCGGCCCCCATGAACGTGTCGGGGGCGCAGCCCAGCCGCAGCCCGCGTGCATCGGCCAAGTCGACGAGCGCTCGGCCTTCGACGAAATCGGTCCCGAGGGGCTTCTCGCTGAACACCGCCCTGCCGGCTTCCAAGAGCTGCCGCGACACCGCCGTGTGGGCCTGCGCCGGGGTGAGATTGACCACCGCCTCGATCGTGTCGTCGACGAGCAGTTCGTCGAACGTCATCGCCCGTCCGCCGTGGCGTTCGGCGAAGGCGGCGGCACGCTCGGGGATGCCGTCGACGAAGGCGGCTACGTCGACCCAGCCGAGTTCCTTGAGGGTGTTGACGTAGACCGGCGCGATGTTTCCGCAGCCGAGGATGGCGATTCGACTGACCCGAGGGGTGCTCGTCATCAGTCGTGGCCCCGCGACAGGCCGTGACCGACGAGGTACTCGTGGCTGTCGGCTATGGCCGTGAACATGTCGGTGTTGCACCGATCCAACTCGACGATGTGCCACTGGGCTGTCGGCGCTCCGCCCAGGATTCCCGCGATGTCGAGCGTGCCGGACCCGACCGCGACCATGGCGACGGCCGGGTCGTCGGCCGGACCGTCCTTCACGTGCAACAGGCGCAACCGGTCACCGAGATCGGCGATCACCTGGCTCGGCTCGACGCCACCGACCGTGGCCCAGTAGACGTCGAGTTCGGCGAAAATATCGGAGCTGAGCTGGTCGAAGAAGATGTCCCAACCCCGACGGCCGTCGAACGTGTTCTGAAACTCCCACCAGTGGTTGTGGTAGCCGAGCGACACGCCACGGCTACGGGCGATGTCGTTGGCGACGTTGAGCGCCTCGGCACAACGGGCGATCTCGTCGGTGTCGGTGAAGACCGCCGGGGGGAGGAATGCCTGCACGGCGGTGTCACAGCCGACGGCTTGGATGTCGTCGAGCGCGGCGTTGAATGCGTCGGGTGACACGTCACCGAGATGGGCGCTCGACACGACCAGGCCCGCCTCGGCGATCACCGAGTTGAATTCGACAACCGACAGACCGTGGAATCCGGCAAGCTCGACTCCGACGAAGCCGATCTCGCCGAGCCGCCGCAGAACACCGGGGAAGTCGGTAGCGGCCTGCTCGCGCAGCGAGTACAGCTGCACCGAGATGGGCGCGGCGGGTGCAGGCATCGCGGTTTCTCCTTGGTCGTCATGACACGTCGGTCCGTGTGCCGTACGAGTATCGCGTCCCGCTCCGGTGGATGCGAAGACTGCCGCCGGACGCCCGGTTCTTGGTACAAGTGTGCCGGAAACCGCGGACTAGTCTGGCCGCTCCCAAACCCGGAGGTCGTTGGTGAAATCGCAAGCGCAGGTCGTCGTCGTCGGTGGAGGCGTGGTCGGGGCGAGCGTGCTCTATCACCTCACCAAGATGGGGTGGACCGACGTCGTGCTGTTGGAGCGCAAGCAGCTCACCGCGGGCTCCACCTGGCACGCCGCCGGCGGCATGCACACCCTGAACGGTGACCCGAACGTCGCCCGCCTGCAGCAGTACACGGTCAACCTGTACCGCGAGATCGAGGCCGAGTCGGGGCAGAACTGCGGTATCCACCTGCCCGGCGGCATCCAACTGGCCGACACGCCCGAGCGACTCGACTGGCTGCGTATGGCTCAGGCCCGCGGGCGGTACCTGGGCATGCATATGGAGATGATCTCCATGAAGGAGGCCAAAGAGCTCAATCCGCTGCTCGAGGAGAAGTTCTTCGTCGGCGCCCTCTTCGACGAGGACGAGGGCTCGGTCGACCCGTATGGCGTCACCCACGCCTACGCCATCTGCGCCCGCAACCGGGGTGCCGAGGTGTACCTCGATACCTGGGTGACCGGCCTGTCTCAACGCCCCGATGGCACCTGGGACGTGCAGACCGACCGCGACGGTCAGGTGATCCACGCCGAACACGTCGTCAACTGCGGCGGCCTGTGGGCCCGCGAGGTCGGCCGGATGGCCGGTCTGGAACTACCGGTGCTGGCCATGGAGCACCACTATCTGATGACCGAGCCGATGCCGGAGGTGATCGAGTACAACGCCACCAACGGCCGTGAACTCCCCCACATGATCGACTTCGCCGGTGAGATCTACGCTCGCCAGGAGGGCCAATCGATCCTGCTCGGCACCTATGAGCAGGACAATCGGCCCTGGTCACCGCATGAGACCCCCTGGGACTTCGTGTTCCAACTCCTCGACCACGATCTCGACCGCATCGCCCCCGAGTTGGAGCGGGCCTTCGCCCACTTCCCCGCCATCGGGCGCGCCGGCATCCAGAAGTTCGTCAACGGGCCGTTCACCTTCTCGCCCGACGGTAACCCGCTGGTCGGGCCGATCAAGGGCATGCGCGGCATGTGGTCGGCCTGTGCAGTGATGGCCGGGCTGTCGCAGGGGGGCGGCGTCGGGTTGTCGCTCGCCAACTGGATGGTCGACGGCGACCCGGGGGCCGACATCTGGGCGATGGATGTCGCCCGGTACGGCGACTTCGCCACGCTCGGGTACACGAACGCCAAGGTGCGCGAGAACTACTCGCGCCGCTTCCGGATCACCTTCCCGAACGAGGAACTGCAGGCCGCCCGCCCTCTGCATACCACCCCGATCTACGACCGCCTGACATCGCACAATGCGGTCTGGGGAGCGGGCTTCGGCCTGGAGCACCCGTTGTGGTTCCAGCGGCCCGGCGAAGACCCGCACGAGGACGTCACCTTCCACCGCTCCAACGCCTTCCCGGTCGTGGCCGAGGAATCGCGCGCCGTGCGAGAGCGCGTCGGCTTCTCCGAGGCCTCCAACTTCGCCAAGTACCGGGTGTCGGGCGAGGGCGCCGCCGAGTGGCTGCAGGGCCTGTTCACCAACTCGCTCCCCCGCATCGGACGCACCGTACTGACGGCGATGCTCAACCCGCAGGGCCGCATCGAGGGCGAATTCTCGGTGTCGCGGGTCGGTGACGACGAGTTCTTCCTGTTCGGCTCGCAGGCCGCCGAGGTCCACCACCCCCGATGGTTCCTGGCCCATCTCCCGGTGGATTCCCCGATCCGCTTCGAGGTACTGGCACTGTCGATGGTCGGCCTGACCGTCGCCGGTCCACTGGCCCGCGAAGTGCTCCAGCCGCTGACGCGTACGTCGCTGGCCAACAAGGACTTCCCGTTCATGGCGTTCCGCAAGATCGATATCGGCATGGCGACCGTCTGGCTGTCGCGGATGACCTATACCGGAGATCTCGGCTACGAGATCTGGTGCGCGCCCGAGTATCAGCGCTACCTGTTCGATCTGATCTGGGAGGCCGGCAAGCCCCACGGCATGGCGCTGTTCGGCTTCCGGGCGTTGATCACGATGCGCCTCGAGAAGAACTTCGGTACCTGGTTCCGCGAGTACCGGCCGATCTACACCCCCCTCGAGGCAGGCATGGATCGTGTCCTGAAGTTCGATCACCCGTTCATTGGCCGGGAGGCGGTCGAGGCCGAGATGGCCAACGGTGGCCCGAAGCGCAAGCTGATGATGTTCGTCGTCGAGCCCGATCCCGACGACCCTGCCGATGTGATCGGTGACGAACCTGTGTGGCACTGCGGACCCGATGAGGAGCGGGTCGTCGGATGGATCACCAG
>JANMJD010000332.1:0-10367 GCA_031371195.1 Actinomycetes bacterium
GCTGCGCTTCCTCGTCGCGCCGCTGGTGGCTCGTCGCTGGCGCTTCCCTCGCCACGGTCGGTGCAGGCATGATCGCGAGTATTCCGTACTGGGGGGCGTCGCTGCTGCGGGTGCTCGGTGGCATCGTCGCCGTGCTGTTGCCGGCCGGCACGATCGTCTATCTGTTCCTGTTCAAGATGATGAGCTTCATGCAGAGTCGTCTCGGGCCGATGGAAGCCGGGCCGTATGGCTCGCTGCAGCTGTTCGCCGAGGTCGGCAAGTTCCTGCAGAAGGAAGACCTCCACCCCGACGGCGCCGATGTGCGCATCTTCAAAATGGCGCCGCTGGTGGTGCTGGCGTCCACGTTCCTGCTCATCGCCGTGGTGCCGTTCGGGCCCGATGCCTGGTTCACCAACTTCGAGGCGGGGGTGTTCTACGCCTTGGCGGTGTCGTCGATCAGCGTGCTCGGCATTCTGATGGCCGGGTGGTCGTCGGCCAACAAGTACTCGCTGCTCGGAGGTCTGCGGGCCGCCGGCCAGCTCATCGCCTATGAGTTGCCGATGGTGCTCGCCGTCATCGGCGTGGTCATCCAGGCCGAGTCGATGAATCTGAACACGATCGTCGCCCGGCAGAACGGCGACTCGATCTTCGGGTTCTCGTGGCTGGGCAACCCGTACGTCATCACCCAGTTCGTGGGTTTCGTGGTGTTCATGATCGCCGTCCAGGCCGAGCTGACCCAGCCACCGTTCGACATGCCGATCGCCGAATCCGAGCTGGTCGCCGGCTATATGACCGAGTACTCGGGGTTCCGCTTCCTGATCTTCTTCATCGCCGAGTTCGCCACCGTGGGCGTGTTCTCCCTCATCGCCTCGGCGCTGTTCCTCGGCGGCTGGGGTGTGCCGTTCACGTGGTTCGGGTGGGACAACCTCGGCGAGGTGGCCAACTGGATGAATGTCGTCGGCCCGCTCATCATGTTGACCAAGATGATGCTGCTCAGCTTCCTGATCATGTGGGCCCGCTTCTCGTATCCCCGCTTCCGTGAGGATCAGCTGCAGCGTTTCGCCTGGAAGGCCCTCATCCCGATCTCCCTGATCAACATCATGGTGACCGCAATCCTCAAGGTGGCGTTCTGATGAAGGACTTGTTCTGATGGGGCTCAAACCGAAGATGCCCGGCCTGGTCAAGGGTCTCGGGGTCACGCTGGGGACGATGGCGCAGACCATCAAGCCCAAGAAAATGGGCGGCGGGGCGAACACCGTGCAGTATCCGCGGGAAAAGGAAGCTCCGCCGATCCGGGCTCGCGGCGTGATCGCCCTGCGCGAGGACAACTGCACCTCGTGCATGCTGTGCGCCCGTTCGTGCCCCGACTGGTGCATCTACATCGAAGGTCACAAGGAGATGGCTCCGCCGCGGCGGGCCGGCGGGAAGCCTCGCCAGGTCAACAAGCTCGACCGGTTCGACATCGACTATGCCCTGTGCATGTATTGCGGCATCTGCGTCGAGGTCTGCCCGTTCGACGCCCTGTTCTGGAGCCCGGAGTACGAGTATTCCGAGCCGCGCATCGCCGATCTGCTGCACGACAAGACCAAGCTCGGCGAGTGGATGGAAACCGTCCCCGAAGCACCGGAGCTCGAAGCCGGCGCGGACAAGAAGAAGAAGTGATGCTCGCTCTCGCCAACGACATCAATGTCGCTCAACAGATCGGTTTCGGCATCGTCGCTCTCGGCATGATCATTGCCGCGATCCGGGTCGTGACCTCGAACAATGTGTTTCATGCCGCCCTCTGGCTGATCGTGGTGCTCGGCGGCGCCGCAGCTCAGTACCTGATGCTCGCCGCCGAGTTCGTGGCGGTCACCCAGGTGCTCGTGTACGTCGGGGCGGTCATGGTGCTGTTCCTCTTCGGTGCCATGCTCACCCGCGCCTCCATCGGTGGCGAGGCGGGTCTCAACAACAAGAACTACGCCATCGGCATTCCGGTCGCCCTGCTCCTCGCCGGAACCCTCGGCTATGTGCTGATCGACACCTTCGGCGATGAGCGGCTGCCGACGAATTTCGGCGTCGGGGGTCTGGCCGATCCGAGTGGTACGGGCGCCGTGACCTCGGTGTCCGACTCGATCTTCAAGGACTATCTGTTGCCGTTCTGGGCGCTGTCCTTCGTGCTGCTGGCTGCCGTCATCGGCGCCATCGTCCTGGCCAGGAAGGACTGACGCAATGCTGATCAATGAGTTTCTGCTGCTCGGCGCCGCACTGTTCTGCATCGGGGTCTACGGCGTCATCGCCCGCAAGAACGCCGTGTTGGTACTGATGTCGATCGAGTTGATCCTCAACTCGGTGAACATCAACCTGCTGGCCTTCGCCCTCAAGCACCGCGATGTCTCGGGCCAGACGTTCGCCCTGTACATCATCGCGGTGGCTGCCGCCGAGGTCGGTGTGGGCCTGGGTCTGGTGTTGCTGATCTACCGGAACCGGCGCTCCATCGCGTTGGACGAGCTCTCGCAGATGAAGGGCTGAGGCGCGCATGTGGTTTCTTGAACACGCCTGGCTGATCCCGCTGATTCCCGGGATCGCCTTCTTCGCCATCATCTTCTTCGGCAAGAGGATGCCCAAGGGAGGCTCAGAGATCGCCCTGGCGTCGATGATCGCCTCACTGGTGATCGCGGCGGGCACGGCGAAGCAGTGGATCGACCACACCGGCCGCGGCGTCGAGGGCGAGGAGGTCGCCGCCGTCCGCCATACGTGGACGTGGTGGCAGTCGGGACCGTTCTCGTTCACGATCGGTTCGCATATCGACGGTCTCGCCGTCATGCTGCTGCTCCTCGTCACGTTCATCTCGACGCTCGTGCTGCTCTATTCCACCGAGTACGTGCGCGGCGACCGGCGCTTCACCCATTTCTTCGCCTCGCTGGTGCTGTTCTCGTCGGGCATGCTGGCGATGGTGCTGGCCCCCGACATGAGTCAGCTGATTCTCGGCTGGGAGATCATGGGTCTCTGCTCGTTCTTGCTTATCGGCCACTGGTGGGAGGAGACGGCCAACTCCAAGGCGGCGCTCAAGGCGTTCTTCACCGTGCGCACCGGCGACATCGGGCTGCTCGTCGGCACGGCGATGCTGCTCGGCATTTTCAAGACTCTCGACATCTCCAAGATCAACGAGATGGCCGCAACGGGCGAGTTCGAGTCCAAGAAGGTGCTGATGTGGGCGGCGGTCGCCCTGTTCATCGCCGCCATTGGCAAGAGCGGCCAGTTCCCGCTGCATACCTGGCTGCCCGACGCCATGGCCGGCCCGACGCCGGTGTCGTCGTTGCTCCACTCCTCGACGATGGTCGTCGCCGGAGTGTTCCTCGTGGCCCGGCTGTATCCGGTGTTCCACGTCGGCCTGCAGATCAACCTGCTCGGGCAGCATTTCAATCTGATCGCGGTGATCGGCGGGATCACGATCCTGATCGCCGCCGGCCTGGCGTTCGTGCAGAACGACATCAAGAAGGTGCTCGCCTACTCGACCGTATCGCAGCTCGGTTACATGATGATGGGCCTCGGCGTCGGGGCCTGGGTGCCGGCCGTGTTCCACATCTTCACCCACGCCTTCTTCAAATGCTGCCTGTTCCTCTGCGCCGGCTCCGTCAGCCATACGGCCAGCCACCACAGCTTCGACATGAAGAAGGACATGGGCGGTCTCGCTCGCAAGATGCCGGTCACGTTCGGTACGTGGATGGTGTCGACCGCAGCGCTGTGCGGCGTGCCGTTCTTCAGCGGGTTCTTCTCGAAGGACGAGATCATCGACTCGGCCGATCACAACGGCTACAAGGTGTTCTTCATCGTCGGCCTGATCGGTGCGTTCATGACCACGGCGTACATGACCCGCGCGACGTACCTCACCTTCTTCGGCAAGGCCCGGGGCGGGGCCGCCCACTTCGTCGCCGACCATGCCGACCACGCCGATGCCCACGCGCTTGTGCACGCGGGTGCCGAGGGAAGCGCCGGCGACGAGGCCCACCGAGGGAGCGGCCAAAGCGCCGCGGCGGCCAGTCCCGACCATCAGCAGGCCCATCACTCCAAGCCGTTGCCGTTCGCCCCGAGCGACTCGCCGTGGCAGCTGACGACGCCGCTGCTCATCCTCGGTTTTCTCGCCGTCGTGTCGGGCTACCTCAACGCCGCGCCGTTCAAACTCCACTCCTTCGAACGATGGATCGAGTCGTCGATCGGTCTGCCGTTCGGCCACGAGTCGGCCACCGCTCTTCCGGAGGGTCCGGCGTTCGAGTGGGTCAAGGCGTTGCCGTCGATCGCCCTCGTCGCCCTCGGGTTCCTCGTCAGCCTGGCGATCTCCAAAGCCGTCTTCGGTGAGGCCGGTTCCAGGCTCAAAGGTCTCACCGAGCGCAGCAAGCTGCTCGGTGCCGGTCACAAGTTCCTGGTCAACAAGTACTACCTCGACCATCTGTACGAGCAGGTCATCGTGCGGGGATTGACCGGGCCCATTTCGGCGGCGGCGTACTGGGTCAACCAGAACGTCATCGACGGCATCGTCAACGGTGTCGGCAAGGGCGGGCGCCGCACGGGCGAACTCGTCTACAAATACGTCGATCAAGGTCTGGTCGACGGCATCGTCAACGGCTCGGGCAGCAGTGCCCGGGCAACCGGAGGGGCATTGCAGCCCATGCAGTCCGGCAAGGTCAACCAATACGGGGCGCTGCTGTTCGCTGCTGCAGCGGTCGGCGCCCTCGTCCTCGTCATCGTGAATACCTGAGGGAGCACCCATGCTTTCTGACAACAACTGGCTCTTGAGCGTCGGCACGTTCCTCCCCCTCGTGGGGGTGGTGCTGATGTTCTTTGTGCCCAAGAGTGACGAGGTGACGGCCAAGGGCATAGCTGTGGTGACCGCCGCGGCGACGCTGGTGGTCGGCATCCTCACCTTGATCAACTTCGACTACGACCAGAGCGGCAAGTTGCAGTTCTTCGTGGATCACAAGTGGATCGAGGTGATCTCGAGCCGCTACATCGTCGGTCTCGACGGCCTGAGCCTGCCGCTGTACATCCTGTCGATGATCATCACCCTGCTGGTGATGGTCTACTCCTGGAACCACGTGCCGTCACCGGGGAACCCCAAGGCGTTCTTCATGCAGATGCTCGTGCTGCAGGTCGGCATGGCGGGCACATTCGTCGCCCAGGACCTCATCCTGTTCTTCGTCTTCTTCGAGCTCGTGCTGCTGCCGATGTACTTCATGATCGGCGTGTGGGGTGGCGAGAACCGCCAGTACGCGTCGCTGAAGTTCTTCCTCTACACGATGTTCGGCTCAGCGCTGATGCTTGTGGCCTTCCTCGCCCTGTTCTTCCAGACCAAGGGCGGCTCGAGCGATCACGGCTTCTCGATCCTCCGGCTGATCGAAACGGGCCCCTCACTGGGCAAGAACGTGGCCGTGTGGATCTTCGCCGGGATGTTCGTCGGGTTCGCCGTCAAGGTCCCGATGTTCCCGTTCCACACCTGGCTTCCCGACGCTCATACCCAGGCCCCCACTCAGGGCTCGGTGATCCTGGCTGCCATCCTGCTGAAGCTCGGCACGTACGGTTTCGTGCGTATCGCCATCCCGGTGCTGCCCCAGGCCGCCAAGGAATGGGCGCCGGCGATCGGCATCCTGGCCGTCATCGGCATCATCTACGGTGCGCTCGGCTGCCTGGCCCAGACCGACATGAAGCGGTTGATCGCCTTCTCCTCGGTGGCTCATATGGGGTTCGTGATGCTCGGCATCTCGACGCTCACCCCGCTGGGGGTCAACGCGGCGATGTTCGGCATGGTCGCCCACGGTCTGATCACCGGCATGCTCTTCTTCGTCGCCGGCTCGGTGAAGGAGCGCTACCACACGCTCGAGATCAAACGGCTCAGCGGCATGCTCAAGCAAATGCCCAAGCTCGGCTGGATCCTCGGCTTCTGCGCCATGGCCTCGCTCGGACTACCCGGCCTGGCCGGCTTCTGGGGTGAGTTCCCGGCGATCCTGGCTGCCTACAGCCCGGCCGCCGGCCTGAGCCAGTCGCTGTTCCGGGTGTTGATGGTGATCGCCGCCGTCGGCACGGTGCTCGCCGCCGGCTACCTGCTGTGGCTCTATCAGCGCACGGCATTCGGTGAACCGACCGCCGAATTCGCCGGTCACGACGCTCACGGCCTCGATGCGCACGGTCACGACCCGCACGGTCACGACGCGCACGGCCACGAGCCCGGTCACGCCGATCCTGGTGCCCCGGCGCTGGCCCACTCGGTCGGAGCGGCGGCCAATGACGACCATCACTCCGACATCCACGACGTCAACATCTTCGAGTGGATCGCCTGGACCCCGCTGCTCGTCGGCATTCTTGTGCTCGGTGTCTACCCGCAGTTGATGTTCAAGATCCTCGATCCGGCGGTCAAGGTCGCCCTGAAGGCGTTCTGATCGTGCTCTCCTCGCTCCTCGCCCAGGCGGTGCCGTTCAAGTCGCCGGCGGTGGACTACCACGCGCTCGCCCCCGAGATCGTGCTCGCTGGCGTGATCTGCCTGTTGGTCATCGTCGACCTGTTCATCGAGGAGGCCCAGCGCTGGGTGCTCGCCTCGATCGCCGGATTCGGTCTGCTGCTGTCGTTCATCCCCATCCTCACCTTGGCCGTCGATAGCGGCCCGGCGCGGTCGATGTTCAACGGCAGCTACGTGGTCGACGACTTCTCACTCGTCGTCAAGGCGTTGTTCATCCTGGCCGGCTACGTGGTGGTCCTGCTCTCCCAGAACTACGTCGAAGACGGCGACTACCACCGCGGGGAGTATTACTTTCTGCTGCTGTCGTCGATCCTCGGGATGATGATGATGGGTTCGAGTCGCGACCTCATCTCCATCTTCGTCGCCCTCGAACTCCTCTCGATCCCGGCCTACATGCTCGCCGCCTGGCGCAAGCGGGATCTCAAGTCGAACGAGGCCGGCACGAAGTACTTCCTGCTCGGCGTGTTCGCCTCGGCTGTGATGTTGTACGGCATGTCGCTGCTCTACGGCGAGAGCGGCACCACGTTGCTGTCGGGCATCGGCGCGTACGTCCGGGGCAACGGCACCAGCTCCGTGGGTGTCGTCGCCATCGTCTTCGTACTCGTCGGCTTCGCCTTCAAGGTCTCGGCCGTGCCGTTCCATACATGGGCTCCCGACACCTACGAGGGCGCCCCCACACCGATCACGGCCTTCCTCTCCGTTGCCTCCAAGGCCGCCGGATTCGTCGCCCTCGTCGAGTTGATCTACGTGGCCTTCCCGACCGCCGGGAAGGTCTGGCAGCCGTTCATCGGGGTCATCGCCGCGATCACGATGACCGTCGGCAACGTGCTCGCCCTCAAACAGACGAACATCGTGCGCATGTTGGCCTACTCCTCGATCAGCCAGGGCGGCTTCATCCTCATGCCGCTGGCCGTCGCCGACATGGCCAAGGTCGGCGAGCAGCCGCTGACGGCCGTGGTCACCTATCTCCTCGTCTATGCGGCGATGAACCTCGGGGCGTTCGCCGTCATCCTGGCGGTCTCACGCAAGACCCGCAGCGGGGAGATCTCGTCATTCGGTGGCCTGTTCTCGTACGCCCCAGGTCTGGCGGTGACGATGACGGTGTTCATGGCCTCGCTCGCCGGTCTTCCGCCGCTTGGTGGATGGATCGCCAAGTTCACCGCCTTCAAGGCGGTGCTGGCGGCCGGCACGAGTTGGGGCGCGGCGCTCGCCGTCGTCGGCGCGGTCAACTCGGTGATCGCCCTGGCCTACTACGGCACGATCCTGCGTGAGATGTGGATGAAGCCTGCTCCGGACGGCGATGTGGCGCCGATCAAGGTCCCCAGCGCCCTGGTGGCCGCGCTGACCATATGCACCGTCGCGACGCTGCTGATCGGGATCCTGCCCGGCACGGTGCTGCGCTTCGGCGACCTGTCCACGCTCACCGGCGCCATCACCCCGTAGGTGGCGTCGTCGCCGACCGACGTCGGTTCCCCGACGGAGCCACTGCGGTTCGATGAGTTCATGGCCGCCGCGCTCTACGGGCCGGCCGGCTTCTACACGACGTCGGGCAATGCCGGACGTCGCGGCGACTTCATCACCTCCCCCGAGGTCGGGCCGCTGTTCGGAGCGGTGCTCGCCCGGGCCATCGATGCGTCGTGGGTCGAGTCGGGTCGGCCTGTGGACTTCACCATCGTCGAGGCCGGAGCCGGGCCCGGCACCTTGGCCCGGGCGATCCTCGCCGCTCGGCCCCGGTGTCTTGCGCAGCCCGGCGGCCGGTACATCTGTGTCGAGATCTCGGAACGGCAGCGGGCGCTGCACCCCGACGGCGTCGAGTCCGTCGACAGGCTCCCGATCGCTGTCGGCCCCGGCATTGTGCTCGCCAACGAGTTGCTCGACAACCTTCCCTTCCGTCTGGCGGTCTACGACGGCGGCTGGCGCGACGCGTTCGTCCACCGGCAAGCCGAGGCCTGGGTCGAGGTTCTCGGTCCACCGATAGGCGACCGTCCCTGGCTCCCGCCCTCGGCGGTCCACGGGGCACGGATACCGCTGCAGGACGGGGCGGTCGCCTGGCTGACCGCGGCCCGCGCCGCGGTCACGTCAGGTCGTGTCGTGGTGATCGACTACGTCTCGCCGCGCACGACGGGGCTGGCCATGCGCCCGTGGCGGGAGTGGTTGCGCACCTATCGGGCGCACCAGCGTGGGGCCCACTACCTGCGTGATGTCGGTCAACAGGACATCACCGCCCAGGTCTGCCTTGATCAGTTGGTGGCAGGCTCGGGCGAGCCCGATGCGCTGCGCTCTCAGGCCCAGTTCCTGCACCGTTGGGGCATCGACGACCTTGTCGAGGAGGGTCGGCGAATCTGGACGGAGCAAGCCGCTCGGCCGGGTTTGGAGGCGATGAAGGCCCGCAGCCGAGTCCGCGAGGCCGAGGCACTGCTCGATCCGCAGGGGCTCGGGGGATTCAGCGTCGTCGAGTGGTCGACGACCCGGTAGCGGTTTTGCCGTGAACCGGTCGCGGCGCCGATCAGGTGAACAGACCGGTCACGGCGAACTCCACCCGGCGATTGAGGGAGCGGCCGGCGTCGGTGTCGTTCGTCGCGATCGGGTCGTCCTCGCCGTGGGACACGGCGTTGACCCGCGCCGGGTCGATTCCGTTGCGGGTGATCCGGTCGGCGGCCACCTGGGCCCGTCGCAGGGCGAGGGCCATGTTGTCCTCGGGGGTGCCCTGGGCGTCGGCGTGCCCGATGACGGTCAGGGTGACATTCGGGTTCGATTGCATGAAGGCGGCCCACAACACGAATCCGGGTTCGGACTCGGGCGGGATGTCGAAGTCGCCGCGCTTGAACAGGACGGAGTTGCCGAGTCGCACCACAACGGTCTCGACCTGCGGGACCGACGGATCGACGGTCAATTCGTTGCGGACGTTGTCGGCTCCGAGGATCTCCTCGGCTCGATGCTGGATGTCGTTGCCGATCGCTGCGTCGGGAACCACGCCACGTAGGTACATGATGTCGTCCTGGTAGAGCCCGTACGGCCACACCTGGCCTCCGGGCAGATGCTCCGACGGCTCCCCGCGCAACATCGCGGGAGCCGTGGCATCGGTGGTGGCCGGAGCGTTCGGGCTCGTCGAGGGCACCGTGGTGTTGGCGGTGGTCGCGACGGTGGTCACTGGGCCGGCGACCGTGGTCGCCGGGCCGGTGTCGGTCGTGGAAGGCTCGGGTTCGGCCGGCGCCGCAGCCGAAGTGGTCGCCGGTGCGTGGGTAACTGCGGGAGTTGCAGCACCACCCGAATCCGTCGTGGCCGAGACCGCAAGGGTGGTGGCCGGGGCCTCGGTCGACTGGACGTCGGCGCCCAGTGGGGCGACGGTTGTGGCCCCGGCGGTCGAGTTGTCGTCGCCCGACTTGGCGACGACATATCCTGCGCCGACCGCCAATGCGCCGACGATCACGATTCCCGCGACGAGACCCTTGCGACCGCGACGGACCGCCTCATGCTCGACCGGGGGAGCGGCCTTCGCCGTGGCGATCGTGCTGGCCCTCGCCAATAGGGCGTCCAAGCGCTCATCTTCGAAATTCGGGTCGGTACTCATCGGGCGCGTCTCCGTCTTGTGGCCTCTACGAAGTATGTCACCTCGCGCTTTCGATCCCAATGGACCGACGACCCATTCTGTCACCCTCTGTGCCAACCTGGTGGCTGGCGAGAACTTCACCCCAAAAATCCTCCCCATGCGTAGCGCATTCCACGTTCGGTGAAGTGCTCAACGCGGTTGTCACTCCTCGGGAGGGGCTTCGGTAGCCCGTCGTTGGAGTTCGTTGACTACCGAGGCATCCGCCAGAGTGGTGGTGTCGCCCAGATTCCGGCCCTCGGCCACGTCGCGTAGCAACCGCCGCATGATCTTTCCGGAGCGGGTCTTGGG
>JANMJD010000422.1:0-6423 GCA_031371195.1 Actinomycetes bacterium
GCCACCGGGCTCGGACGGGCCGATCAGACGGTCGGCGGAACCATATTGGCCATGTCGGCGTCGAGACCGGCGAGCACCCGCTCGATCACCTCGGCACGCGACGCCGCTTTCGTGATGCGGTAGGCACCGGCGCGGTAGCCCCCCAATCGGCGCGCCTCGGCGATCGCCGCTGCCTCCAACTCGTCGGCTGGAACCAACACATCGAGATAGCCCGCAGCGATCGCTCCGTGAGGATCGTAGATCTCCGCCTGGAGCAGACCTCGTACGAAGGCCGAACGGCTGAGCCGCTCGCGCGCCAGTTCCACCCCGTACACCGGCATCCCCATGCCAATGGCCGTCTCGTTGAGCCCGATCTTGCCCGGCACATCGGCGGCGCCGAAGCGGGTGTCGCACGAGAGCAGGAATAATGCCCCGGCGGCCAGCGCGTGCCCATTGGCGGCAACCACGGTTGGTTGCGGATGGCCGTACAGCCGCATCATCAGTCGCCCCCCGGCGCCCACGAGCGCCCGTGTCGATTCGGCGCCCTGGGTCATCACCGACAGGTCGAAGCCGGCGCAGAACTTGCCGGGGCGCCCGACGAAACACACCGCGTTCGCCTCGGCCGCCGCCGTATCGAGCGCCGCATGAAGGGCCTCGATGATCGCATGCGACAGCGCGTTGGCCTTTCCATCGTCGATCCGCACCACGGCTACACCGTCGTCAACCGTCAGATTCACTGCGTCCGTCATCGGGATCGACAGTAGTTGGCCGCTTTGCCCTGTGCCCTGCCCATCGGCAACACCGCCGACAACGTCCCGGCGCCCGGCAACGGAGCAGAATCGACAATCGAGGCGTCCTCGGGGCGCCACCGATCGGGAATGGGGACTGCTATGGAGCAACTCGAAGGCCGCCTCGCCGTGCTGACCGGCGGAGGCACTGGCATGGGCCGGGAGCTCACCCGGCAACTGGCGGCTGCGGGCTGCAGCGTGGCGATCTGCGACGTCTCGGCCGCAGCGATGGACGAGACATCACATCTCGCCCTCGCCGACGCCCCTGACGGCGTCGACATCTCGACCTTCGTGGCCGATGTGTCCGATGAAAACCAGCTGATCGCCTTTCGAGCTCATGTGCGCCAGGCCCACGCCACCGATCACATCCACCTGCTGTTCAACAATGCCGGCATCGGCGGCGGGGGCAGCGTCGTCGTCGATAACCGCGAGGAGTGGGACAGGGTGTTCGGGGTCTGCTGGGGTGGTGTCTATCTCGGAACCCGCACGTTTCTCCCGATGCTAATCGCCGCCGAGGAAGGCCACGTCGTCAACACCAGCAGCGTCAACGGCTTCTGGGCCAGCCTCGGGCCTGGTATCGCGCATACCGCCTACAGCTCGGCCAAGTTCGCCGTCAAAGGGTTCACCGAAGCGCTGATCACCGACTTCTCCATCAACGCGCCGCACCTGCGGGCGTCGGTGGTGATGCCCGGCCACATCGGCACGTCGATCGTGTTCAACTCCGGGCAGTTCCTCGGCCGCGACCCGAAGGAACTCGCCGACGAGCACGTCGCCGCGCTCCGCGAGCGATTCTCGGCCCAGGGTGTCGACCTGTCGGGAGCCTCCGACGAGGACATCCGAGCCGGGGTACTGGCCCAGGCGACATCGTTCCGTGACGACGCCCCGATGACCGCCGCCCAGGCGGCAACCGTCATTCTCGATGGCGTGCGCGCCAACGAGTGGCGCATCCTGGTGGGTGACGACGCCCACCGACTCGACGAGATGATCCGCGAACACCCGACGGAGGCGTACGAGGCCTCGTTCCTCGACCGCTTGCGGACGGGCGGCGCGTTCTCGTTCATTCCCTGACGGAACCGAATGGACTGAACCGAATGGACTGAACAGAATTCAGCGGGCTGACGTGCGGCCCGTCGCTACGGTAAGCGCCCATGACTTCCTTCGGTTCTGCGCTCCGGTCGGAGTGGATGCTCGACCCGGCGATCACCTACCTGAATCACGGGACCGTCGGCGCGCCACCCCGTCGGGTGCTGGCCGCTCAGCGAGCGATCTCTGAGACGATCGAGCGCCAACCGGCCAAGTTCCTGCTGCGTGAACTCGCCGACACGGAAGCCGACGGATCGTGGTCGGGTGCACCCGCACATATGCGGGCGGCGATCGCCCGGGTAGCCGCGTTCGTCGGTGCCGATGCCGCCGACCTCGTCTTCGTCGACAACGCGACGACGGGCGCCAACGCCGTGCTGCGGTCGTTCCCACTCGTCGGCGGCGACGAGATCCTGGTCACCGACACGTCGTACGGCGGCGTGGTTCGAGCCGCCAACTTCGCCGCCTCGCAGGCCGGGGCGAGCGTTCGCACGATGACGATGCCGCCGCTCGGCTCGCCGCCCGACGCCTTCGCCACCGCGTTCGACACGGCATTGACGGACGCGACGCGCGTCGTGCTCCTCGATCACATCACCGCGTCGACCGCGCTCATCCTCCCCGTGGCGGAGATCGCCCGGCGATGCCACGAACGAGGAGTCCTCGTACTGGTCGATGGCGCCCACGGCCCGGGGGCGATCCCCCTCGACATTCGGGCGCTCGGCGTCGACTGGTACTTCGGCAACCTGCACAAGTGGGCGTGGACCCCGCGCAGCAGTGGCATCCTGTGGACCGCGCCCGAGCACCAGCGATATCTGCATCCGACGGTCATCTCCTGGGGCTACGGCAACGGCATCGCCGCCGAGTTCGACCTGCTCGGCACCCGTGATCCGAGCCCGTTCCTGACGGCTCCGGCTGCCCTCGACCTCTCGACGAGTACGGCTTCGAGGCGGTCCGTGCGTACAACCATCAACTGGCCTGGGACGCCGCCCACCTGCTCTCGAGCCGGTGGGACACCCAGTTCGCCACGCCGCGCCAGATGATCGGCCCGATGTCGACCGTGCGTCTACCGGCCCGGTTCGGTACTTCGGTGAGCGACGCCCAGCGCCTCCGCGACACCCTGCTGTTCGATCATCGGATCGAGGTGCCGGTGTTCGCCGGCGAGCCGCTCACCCTGCGGATCTCGGCCCAGATCTACGTCGATCTCGCCGACATCGAGCGGCTGGCCGCGGCCGTCGAGTCGATTCCCTGACGCCGCCGCGCCGAAGCGACGTTGCCGGGTCACGAACACGGAGCGCCGCTCGTGGCGTACTCCGATGCAGACTGTGACGATGTCTCCCGACCTTGTCCTGGCCCTGCGTCTCGCCGACGCGGCCGACGCGATCTCGTCTCCCGCGTTTCGATCCGACTCGTTGCAGATCGACACCAAGCTCGACGGTTCGATCGTGACCCAGGTCGACCGGGCCGTGGAGGCCGAGATGCAGCGGATCGTCATCGCCGAGCACCCCGGCGACAGCTTCCTGGGCGAAGAGATCGGCCCGTCGGGTCACGGACCGCGCCGGTGGGTCTTCGACGGGATCGACGGCACCCACAACTACGCTGCGGGGCATCCGGCGTGGGCGACGATGATCGCCCTCGAGGTCGATGGCGAGGTGACCGTCGGTGTCGTCTCCAGCCCGTGGGGCGGATTCCGCTGGTACGCCGAGCGCGGCCACGGCGCATGGAAGTTGACGACCCGTCCGGCCATCGACGCGGTGACGAGTTTCCACGGCCTGACACCCGAAGCGTTGAGTTGCTCGTCGACGGCACGGTGGGACGATTCGACGACGATGTCGGTTCCGCCCGAGGGCTTCCTGCTCGGTTGGCGCTCGCCGATGGCCGGGGCGCTCGCCCAGGGGACGCCGGTCACCTCGCGGACGTATGCCTACTACGGAGCGGCCGTGGCCGAAGGCGAACTGGACGCGACGATCATTCTCAACGGAGGCCCGTGGGACTTCGCCGCCAACACGGTGATCGTCGAGGAGGCCGGCGGAAACTACTGTGATCTGTGGGGCGGCCGGCGGCTCGACACAACGGCGCTCATCTTCACGAATGGCCTGCTCACCGCAGAGATCCTCGACATCGTTTCCCGACATCGTCCCGAGGCTGCCGACCCGGCCAGGCGGAATCCGGACTGGAAACCGGCACCCCGCGACGAGGCCCGCTAGCCCCGCTGGCTCACTGACGCCAGTTGGCGCCCGATCCAGTCCTCGACGTCCCGCTGGTACTGGCGGGCCAGGGGCATCCCGGCGAACAGGCCGACACCGTGCGGTGCACCCGGGTAGACGTGGAGTTCGGTGGGCACACCGGCCTGGTTGAGTCGGGTGGCATAGTCGACGTCCTCGTCACGGAAGCCGTCGACCGCGCCGACCGAGACGTACGCGGGCGGTAGCCCCGACAGATCCATGGCCCGAGCCGCCGCGGCATAGATCGGGATGTCGTCGGTGCCATACAGTCCACCGAGGTACGACTGCCAACCGAACCGGTTCGAATCCCGATTCCAGATCAGGAGTCCTTCGAGGCGGCTCGATGGGGTGATCTGGCGATCGTCGATCATCGGGCATTCGAGCAGTTGGAATGCCAGCGGAATCTCGCCCCGGTCGCGCACGAGCAGGGCGAGCCCGGCGGCCAATCCCCCACCGGCGCTGACCCCGGCGATACCGAGCCGCGTCCGATCGATTCCCAGTTCGGCATGATGCGCGTGCACCCATGCCAACCCCCGGTAGCAGTCCTCCAGCGGTCCCGGATACGAGGTCTCGGGCGCGAGGCGGTACTCGACCGAGACGCCGACGCAGCGGAAGTCTCGGCACCACTTGTCGAAGCGGGCGTCGTCCATCTCGTAGCTGCCGAGCACATAGCCGCCGCCGTGGATCGAGTAGATGCAGGGAAGGTCACCGTCCACCCCGATCGGGCGGTGGACTCGCACGACCACGTCCGGCTCCCCGGGAGCGCCGGACACGACATGATCTCGGCGCTCGACGAGGTCGGAAAGCTCGATCGGCATGCCGAGCGGCGACGACCTGACGAGCGGCAACGTCTCAGTATCCACCGTTCCCAGTGGCACCATCGCGGCCATCGCCGCGATCTCGGCATCAACTTCGAGCATGGCCATCGGTCCAACCTCTCTCCCCACGCCCCCACGACGTGGCACCATCCTGCCAAAGCGCCTGCCACCGGTTGTAGCCGTGGCGAGAGTTCGGCGTTGACATCGCAATGCCTCTCCGCTAATCTACAACCATATGGTTGTAGATGTGCAGGAACGAGCCGAGGCAGTGCACGCCGATCTTGTCTTCCACGCCCTCGCCGATGCGACACGTCGCGACATCGTCCGGCTGGTGCTTCGGGGTGAGCACTCGGTCAGCGACCTGGCCGGGCGGTACTCGATGAGCTTCGCGGCCGTGCAGAAACACGTCGCCGTCCTCGAACGGGCGAAGTTGATCACCAAGCACCCACGTGGCCGCGAAAGGCTCGTACGTGGTCGGATCGACACCGTACGAGATGCCCACGGACTGCTCGAGGAGTTCGAGACCATCTGGCGCAACCGTATGCAACGTTTCGGCGACGTCCTCGCCGAACCCGACGAAGGAGAGTTTCCGTGACCGTGACCGAGATCCGCAAGGACCCCACCGCCCTGACCATGACCGTCGCCAGCGAGTGGAATGCCCCGATCGCCCGCGTATGGGACCTGTGGGCCGACCCGCGCAAACTCGAGCGCTGGTGGGGACCTCCCACCTATCCGGCGACGGTCGTCGACCACGACCTGTGCGCCGGTGGAAAGGTCAGCTACTTCATGACCAGCCCCGAGGGTGAGCAGTTCCATGGATACTGGAAGATCGTCGCCGTCGACCCGCCACACCGACTCGAATTTCAGGACGGCTTCGCCGACGGCAACGGAACGCCCAACCAGGAGCTGCCGATGACGCAGGCGACCGTCACCTTCGCCGAGGTCGCGGGCGGCGCGACGCGCATGCTCATCGAGACCCGGTTCCCGTCGCTGACCGCGATGGATCAGCTCATCGAGATGGGCATGGAGGAGGGCCTCGCCGCCGCGATGAGTCAGATCGACGCCATCCTGTCGGAATTCTGACCCGGCGTCGTGTACGTCGCAATCGACGAAACCACCCGTGTCGTCGAGCCGAAACTCCCCCGGTAAACAACAATCAAGTACGAGGTAGGGGGCTTGCCGCAAGGACCCCGGATGTGCTGACAATGCTCGCCGTGGGCCGCGGGCCGACGGCGACATCGGGAGGGCGCGACATGCGAGTGTGGTCGACACGGGGTCCGGCAGGGCACGCGACAGTGGGCCGGCTTCGACCGGCAACCACCGAGACTCACCTCGTCGGAGAGACGGAGGTGCCGCGATGACCGGGCATGGGGTGGTGATCGCCGGGGGTGGTCCGACCGGATTGATGTTGGCGGGCGAGTTGGCGTTGGCGGGAGTCGATGTCGCCATCGTCGAGCGGCGCACTAGCCAGGAGGTCGACGGCTCGCGCGCCGGCGGTCTGCACGCGCGCTCGATGGCGTGATCGCCGCGCCCGCC
>JANMJD010000452.1:0-11723 GCA_031371195.1 Actinomycetes bacterium
TCGCTTGCGGTAGTTGTCGAAATCGGCTTGCAGCCGCAGGGCGATGTCCTTGAACTGATCGCGCTCTGCGTTCGCCTCGGCGATCGGATCGACGATGTCGATGTCGATCACCTCGGGCGCGGCCATCTCGGCCGTGAGGTCCTCGACCTCGCTGGCGCGGGCCTCGTCGTCGACCACGTCGTCGACGATGACGTCATCGGCAGCATCATGCTTGGGCTTGGCGAGGTCGGAGGCCGCCTCGGCCTCCTCCTCGTCGACCATGTCGGCGTCCATCGGGATCAGGCCTCGTCGACGATTTCCGCGTCGACGATTTCTGCGTCGTCGACGGAACCCGCACCGCTTTGCCCCGACGCCGAGGTACCAGCGGCGTTGGCATCGCGGGCGGCGTTCTCATAGAGCTTCTGGCTGAAGGCCTGGCTGGAGGATGCGAGCGCGTCGGTGGCCTGCTTGATGGCGTCGTAGTCGTTGCCCTCGAGCGACTTGCGCAGATCGGCCAGCGGGGTCTCGACCGCGGCCCGCTCGTCGTCGGTGACCTTGTCGCCTTGATCCTTGAGCACCTTTTCGGTCTGGTAGACCAGCGTGTCGGCGTTGTTGCGGATCTCGGCCTCGGCCCGGCGCTGACGGTCTTCCTCGGCGTGGGCCTCGGCGTCTTTCACCATGCGGTCGATGTCTTCTTTGTTCAGCGTCGACTGACCCGAGATCATCATCGACTGCTCCTTCGAGGTCGCCCGGTCCTTGGCCGACACGTGCACGATCCCGTTGGCATCGATGTCGAAGGTGACCTCGATCTGCGGGACGCCACGCGGGGCGGGCGGCAGGTCGACGAGCTGGAACTTGCCCAGCGTCTTGTTGTACGACGCCATCTCGCGCTCACCTTGGAGCACGTGGATCTCGACCGAGGGCTGCATGTCGTCGGCGGTGGTGAACACCTCGGTACGACGGGTCGGGATGGTGGTGTTGCGCTCGATGAGCTTGGTCATCACGCCACCCTTGGTCTCGATGCCGAGCGACAACGGGGTGACGTCGAGCAGCAGCACGTCCTTCACCTCGCCGCGCAGCACGCCGGCCTGAACTGCCGCGCCGATGGCGACGACCTCGTCGGGGTTGACCGTCTTGTTCGGCTCGCGCCCGGTCATCTCGAAGACCAATTCGGTGACGGCGGGCATACGGGTGGAGCCACCGACGAGGATGACGTGCTGGATCTGGCCCTTGGTCAGGCCGGCATCCTTGATCGCCTGCTCGAACGGGAGCTTGCAGCGCTCGAGCAGATCGGCCGTCATCTCCTGGAACTTCGCCCGGGTGAGCGACTGGTCGAGGTGGAGCGGACCCTCGGCCGTGGCGGTGATGAACGGCAGGTTGATCTGCGTCTGCTGTACCTGTGACAGCTCGATCTTGGCCTTCTCGGCCGCTTCCTTGAGTCGCTGAGTGGCCATCTTGTCTGCGCCGAGGTCGACGCCATGGGCCGACTTGAACTCGGTGACCAGCCATTTGATGATCCGGTCGTCCCAGTCGTCGCCACCGAGGTGGGTGTCGCCATGGGTCGACTTGACCTCGAACACGCCTTCGCCGATTTCGAGCACCGACACGTCGAACGTGCCACCACCGAGGTCGAACACCAGGACCGTCTCGTCCTCGGCGCCCTTGTCGAGCCCGTAGGCCAGCGCGGCCGCCGTCGGCTCGTTGATAATGCGGAGTACCTCGAGGCCGGCTATCTGGCCGGCTTCCTTGGTGGCGGTGCGCTGGGCATCGTCGAAGTAGGCAGGCACCGTGATGACGGCCTGGGTGACCGTGTCGCCCAGATAGGCCTCGGCGTCGCGCTTGAGCTTCATCAGCGTGCGGGCGGAGATCTCCTGCGGGGTGTACTTCTTGCCGTCGACGTCGTCGCTCTTCCAGGCCGTGCCGATGTGGCGCTTGACCGAGCGGAACGTGCGATCCGGGTTGGTGATCGCCTGCCGCTTGGCGACCTCGCCGACGAGGACCTCGCCGGATTTCGAGAAGGCGACCACCGACGGGGTGGTGCGACTGCCCTCGGAGTTGGGGATGACGGTGGGATCTCCACCTTCGAGGAATGCGACGACCGAGTTGGTGGTACCGAGGTCGATGCCGACTGCTTTAGCCATGATTGGGGGTTTCTCCTGGCGCGAAGTTGCGTGTAGTAAGCGCAAGTCTAGGGAGTAGGCTCGACGGCCGCAACTCAGCTGTCAGAAAACCTGAGTTATATCGACTCAAGTTTCAGCAGCGCTGCACCAGGGATCAGGACGGGGGATCGGGACGAGGATCAGATGGCGATCACATTGATCTCGGAGATCGCCGTGAAGTCACGACGGCCGGGCGGGGTTGCGCCGGTGATCTCGAGCTGGATGACCTGACAGCCGACGAACCCGGCGACGTCGAGCAGTTGCATCTGCGGCGAATCGGCAAGCGTCTGCGGCGCCGACGCAACCTCGGCGCCGGTGACATCGATGCAGTGCCAGACGGCGCTCGTCACCCGGCGGTTCTCGACGAAGCGGTCATCGCCGTTGAACTCGTCGATCTTCGAATAGCCGGGCACCATGCCGACCCGGCCGACGTTGGCAGGGACGGCAAGGGCGTACCTGATGGTCTGGCCCGCCGCATCGCCCTCGCATCGCCACGTCGTGGTCAGGTCGCCATCAATGGTGTTCTCCGGGCGGAAACTGATCGGGTTGCCCTGGGAGTCCGTCGACCCTCGGGCGGTACACGATGCCTCGACCAACGCCGGTACGACCGGTCCGGCGGGCGCGACGACCACGGGCGGAGCCGTCACCGGAGCCGGAGTCTCGACGACCGGTGGAATCGTGGTCACGGCGACCGGCGCCAGTGTGGTCGGCGAGTTGTCGGGATCTGGGACGATGGCGACCGTCTCGTTACGATTGTCGAAGAACGGTTTCACCGCGAGCCCGATCACGATCAAGGCGCCGACGATGCCCAGGACGCTGAGCACGATCGGCCAGCGCGACGGGGCGTCGTCGTCGACGACGTGCGGCACGGCGTAGCGCGTTTCGGTGGCAACAGGCGGCGGGAGCGTGCCCGCCCCGCACGATGGACACGCATCATCGGGCGGATCGAGGTCGGTCCCGCACAGGGCGCACTTCCGTCGGGCGTACGAATCGATGGTTTCCATTCACCCCTGATGCTATGCCTCGGCCGAATGACCCGAGCGGACCACCGTGAGTGTTGCCAGGAAACTCTCAGTGATAGAGTCCAGATGAATTGCCCGGTGGGCAGAGCGGAGATCAGCGGAATCATGAAGTCACGACCTGTGGATACGTTCTCGGGTGCTCGGGCACTCCGCCGAACCGCCGTCGTGGCCGCCGTCTCGCTCGCTGCCGTGATGCCGTACTCGCAGTCATCCTCGGCAGCAACTCCCGGCGTGGTTGCCGGCACGGTATACTACGACGTCAACAACGACGGGGTACGCGGGCTCGATGAGCAGGGCGTCGCCGGCGTGGTCGTCAACGCTTATGGACCCGGAGTCGTCACCGACATCAACGGCAATTGGACGATGAGCGTTCCGAGTCGCGTTCTCAAAGTGCGCGTGTCGACGGGCTGGTACCGCTCCCAGTGCGACAGTCTCGATTGTCCGTCTGGCCCCGGTACCGACAACAACTTCGAGGTCGCCAACCAGTTCATCACCGCCACGGTCGATGGTGCGGTCGGAGCAAAACTCAACGTCGGACTCCTTCCCGATTGGCCGGGTGAATACCCGATTCCGCCCGCGCCGGCCGCGGCCAACGAGATCGACATCGCCACCCGGCTGTCGTGGATCTGGCCCACCTCCCCCGGCAACTGTTACCGCACCAACGATCCTCGTCACCACGGCTGTGCGGTCGGTGACACCCCCACCGGCGCCCTGCAGGTCTCCAACGAGGGCACGGCACCACTGACCGGCATCTCCGGCTTCATCGAAGTCCCTCCGAACACCACGATCCTGCCGGCAATCGCCAGCTCCTCTCCGGGTAACAGCCCCGACATCACCGATCTGATCATCGGACCGACCGACCCACTGACGAATCGAGCGCCGTTCGAACTCGTCGGCACCCTCGCACCGGCGGCGGCCGCGCAGTACATCCTCACCGCGCGCATCGAACCGGGGACTCCGCCGTCGCCGCTTCCGCTGCGTACTTCCAACCCCTACGTTCCCAACGAGATGACCATCACGATCACCAACCCGGTCGACCCAGACGGCTGTCTGGTCGAACCGTGCCCACGCGGTCAGCACAACAAACAGGCCCCGGCCGACAACACCGACTTCCACGGATGGCAGGTCGTCTCGGCCTTCGTCACCCCGACACCGGCGGTGGCCGACTTCGGCGCCCTCCCCCAGGGCATCGTGGGTTCGGCATCGGTGTCGCTGCGCAACCTCGGTACTGCAGACGCTTTGGTCAACGATGTGTCCGTCGCCGGCGCGGCGGCGGCTGATTTCACCGTGGCCGACGCGACGGCGTGCACGTCGGCGCCCCTCGCCCCCGGCTCGACCTGCCTGGTCGTGCTGGCGTTCGCCCCGACGATTACCGGGCTGCGTACGGCATCGATGGTTGCTCATTCGCTGAACGCTCCAGACGTCACGGTCGGTCTGAGTGGACGACGGGCCCTGCCGCTTCCCACCATCACCTCGATCAACCCGGCAGGTGCGAAGCCCGGGGCCACGGTGACATTCACGGGCACGAACTTCGCATCCCCGGCCGGGCCCACGACGGTGAAGTTCACGGGCAGCGTGGCCGCGCCCGTGGTGCCATCGGCCGACGGCACCACCATAGTGGTCTCCGTGCCCGCCGCAGCCCAGCAGGGCGCCGTGACCATCACCACCGATGCCGGCTCGGTCAACAGTGCCGTTTTCGTCGTCCGCCGTCCCCCGGCTGATCTCGTGCCGTCACCCACATCGGGCGCGGTGGGCACAGTGGTGACCATCAAGGGCAACAACCTCAAAGGCACGACCGAGGTTCGCTTCAACGGGCTCACGACGAAGTTCACCGTGCTCGGGCCGAACAAGCTCACTGCGATCGTGCCCGTAGGGGCGACGACGGGGTCGATCAAGGTCGTGAATCCTTGGGGCTCAGCGTTGACTGCCGCGATATTCACTGTCACGCCTGCCCCTTAGCCTGAACCCGACTCCAACGCATTGCGTGAATTGTCGGTCGCCACGCGGGTCAGAATGGGCCGTCGGCTGAGGTGATCTCACCATTGGTGATTTCAGTCGTTTTCCGAGACTGATAAGTCGCCGACTTGTGTTAATTTTCTTTACCGTTGGAGATGAGTCGGGCACCAGCAAGTGATCTCTCTTGCTGACGCTGAACCCTTGCCGACGAATGAACATCGGAGACCGAGGGCGGAGCCGACAAGTGCAGTACACACCGATCGTGAAAGCGGATCCGACCTGTCTCCTGGCGGTTGCCCGGTCCGGCTCGCGCTCCACATTGTCGCCCCTGTTGGTGTTCGACAACGAGGACATCGCCCAGCTCGCCGTGCGGTCGACGCGTCTGCGGTTCGCCGAGAACCGTCTGGCCGTCGACATCCGCGCCGACTCTCGCCGACAGCACCTCAGCGCATTGGCCGCATTCTTCGAGCCGCTGCTTGCTTCGGGAGCCCAATGCCGACCGGTCATCTCCATCGACGACGACCCGACCTCGTTGCGCCACGTAGGGCGGTGGGCCGAAGCGACGGGCGCTGACCTGGTGCTCCGCCTGCGGGTGTTCAGTTTGGGGGCACGCGAGCGCATTCAACAGGCGATGGTGCTCGCATCGGCCGCAACACGGACAGCTCGGGACCGGATTCACGTGCTCCTCGATCAAGCCGACGATCCGGGTGTCGAATCGATCGGGCCGCTTGTCCGACTGTTGGCCGACAATGGTCCGTGGGCATCGATCACGGTTGCGGCCGGCTCGGCTCCGGCGATCTCCTCTGTGGGCCGTCGAGGAGAGTGGGTCCGAGTGGAGCGCAAGGAACTCCGCTTGTGCGCGGCGCTGGATCAGCTCGGCGATGTCGGCACCCCACTGGGAATGGGCGACTACACCAATCGACATCCCCTGCTCGAGGCCAATCTCACCCACGCCCGCGGCAATGGATTCCGATGGCCTGCGCACGGCGACTGGTACGTCTTGCGCGAGCCGGCCGCACACGCCTTGTCGACGGCAGGCGACCGGCGCGACGGTTTGTCGCAGCTCGTCGATTTCGGCGTGTTGTCAATGGAGAACACACGAAGCTGGGGTGAACGTTCAATGGTGAAGTTCCTTCGTGGAGAAGCGGAACCCGATCAGGTCAACGGGTGGATGATCAACCATCACATCGAGCTGACCGCCGACGACATCAGCTCTGGGCGACGTCACGAGCCCGTGGCCAGCGTGGTCGGCGTTTGATTCACGGTTCGGCGATGACGCCCGACTGCACATCAGCTGCGTAGACGTCCAAGGCTTCCGCCATCGTCACATTGAGCACCGACGGATCGTCTCCGACGGCGGCCAACCACCCCGGTCGCCACCGGGCGCAGACGGCGATCGGTGACTCAATTCCCGACAGGATCACCGCCTGGCGGACGAACGAGATGGCGTAGTCCGCCGGGCGGGGATCGCGGCTCAACTCCAGCCGCGCCCACGGATCAGGGGCTACGCCCTGGCGCGCCAACGATTCGATGACCAGACTCGACGATGGGCCGGCGACTCCACCCGAGAGGCCCGAGCCATCGGCGAGGATCGCCCCCCGCACCAGCGTCGGGCGGGCACCGGCGATGAGCAGTGCCACATACGCGCCAAGACCGTGGCCGAGCACGGTGCACGGGCCGACCTCGGCGAGCACCCGATCAACGTCGCCCATCAACACCTCGGCCGAATAGCCCCCGCCCGGCGGCACCGTCGAGCGGCCATGGCCGGTGAAATCGAGGCCGAGCACCGGACCCGGCCATCCCATCGTCCACGGTGGCTCACGATCCGGCGTCCGGGAACCCAGTGCGTGAAGGAGGAGCAACGGCCGGCCCGGGCCGACCCGCAGGTCGTGCAAGGCGAGTTCGACGTAGTGGTGGCGCAGCAGCCTCACGAGTACTCCTCGATGAACTCGAGCACCATCGTCGCCACCAACTGCGGGCGTTCGATATGCACGAAGTGCCCCGTGTCGGGTAACTCGACGACCCGACCGAGCGGCGGCAGGAACGGAATGAGGTCAGCCGGCGATGTGCCCCAACCCATCTCTTCCAGTTCGCTGGCCAGGATGCCCAGGAACGGAATGGTGAGCGCGGCCAGTCGGAGCTGGGCCCACTCCGGGCGCCATGGCCCGAAACCACCTGGACGCATCGAGGGATCGATCTTCCAGCGCCAGCCGTCGTGATCCTCGCGGGCACCGACGGTGACCAGGTGCTCCAACCAATCCCGCGACAGCCGAGGGTTCATCCGACCACGCCGCGCCGCCAACTCGGCGACGGTCCCCGGCTTGCGCTGCCGGTCGACCAGGCTGCGGCGATGATCGAGCCAGTTCTCGAGTTCGCCGGCCCGCAGCTTGGTGCGTTCGTGGTCGGCGACATCGGGCATTCGCCATTTCGACGGGACCCCGTCGAGGTTGACCATCAGCGAGAACCGGTAGGGCTGAGCCTCGGAGAGTTGCAGCATCAACGCTCCACCCTTGGAGTGGCCAATGACCACCGACGGTCCTTCAGTGAAGTGGTCCATGACGCAGGCGGCATCGCGTAGATCGGCGTCCCACGAGTGCAAGGCGACCTGGTCACTGTCGCCGTGGCCGCGTTGATCCCACGAAACCACCCGCCAACCGGCGTCGGCCAGCAACGGGGCGAATCCGTCGAACGTCCGGGCGAAGTCGAATCCTCCGTGGACGCAGAACAGCACCGGTGCCGACTCATCGCCCCATTCGTAGGTGGCGATTCCGACGCCATTGGCATCGACCCGTACCGACCGGTCGGGGGCGCGGGCTCCGGGGAACGTCATACCGACGAGTGTTGCGCATCGACCCGGCCACAACGGCACCCGGACCTCGGGCGACGGGCTACAGCACGGCCGGTACGGTGGTGATCTCGTAGCCCGCCGCAACCAATCCGTCGATGACCCGCCCGAGCGCCGCGAAATCGGTCGACTGAACGCCGACGTGGAAGATGTAGATCGCCCCAGGGACGGCCTTCGACAGACATCGCTCGACTAGCTTGTCGACGGCCAATCCCTGCCACCCGAGCGAATCGATCGTATGCATTGCGATGAGCGGGTACCCGTCATCGGCGACGGCGCGGATCGAGCGGGCGTCCATGTCCATGTATGGCGGCCGGAACCACGGCTTGGTCGTCGCTCCGGTCAATCGGTGGACGACCTCCTCGGTCGCGTCGAGTTCAGCCTTGATTTCACCGGCCGACAACGGTGGCTTCTTGGTGGCGAACCCAGTGAGCGAGGGGTGATGGTAGGTGTGGTTGATGAAGGTATGGCCCTCCGCCGCCATGCGCTTGGTGAGGTCGGGGTTCTCCTCTGCCCAGTGGCCCGTGATTCCGAAGGTCGCCGAGATGCCCCGCGCCTTGAGCAGATCGAGGATGCTCGCGGCGTTGCCCCGATCGGCCCCGGCATCGAAGCTGAACGCCACCCGCCGACGGTCGATCCGCCCGCGGTAGTAGTAGACCGGGTCGTTCGGAAGCGCCAGCGCCGGACCGACCTGGGCGGCCGCGCCTCGGGTCGCCGTGCTCAACGCCGCATCGGCCGGAGCCGAGATTCCACCCGGAGGCGCGGCCGACATCGCCGCACCAGCCGTCATCGTGACCACCATCGCGGCCGTCGCCACGACGGCACACAACGACCGAGGACGGATGACGTGTCGACGATTGCTCACCCCGCGATCAAACCACGCCGACCTCCACCGGCGCGCCATTCGACCCGAATAGGAACAAATAGGAACGAATAGGAACGAATAGAAACAGTGCACTTCAGAAGTCGCCAAACGGGACGAGGCATGTTGGATATCCGCGAGATCGTCGCCGAACTGCGCAGTGCCGGCACCGACACGCGTTCGGTCGAGGCCAAGAAGCTCGTCAACCTAGGCCGCGTGATCGCTGATGGAGGCCGCGGTGTTCGTACGACGTACGGGGTCGCCGACGATGTTTCAGAATGACTAGGCATCCAGTCAGACTGCATATGACCGCTCGCTGCTGCTGCGATGGTCGCGACACACCATCTTGCAGCACCACGAGGGCGTCCAACCGGCTCAGGGGGCCGTCGCCATTCCGATTGCGCTGGCGATCATCGCTGCGTCGGCGCAACGGGCACCGTGGGGCGCCGACAGTGTCGACCCTCGTTCTCGATCTGACCAATGCCCCCGATGATCCGAAACGATGTGGCGTCGCCGAGTGCTCAGGGCGACTACAAGTCGGTCGACGACTACTGCCTGACTCTTGGGGGCTCGCGACTATCTGCCGATGTGCCCTCCGCCGAGTGCGCCGACCAATGGGCGCATCGATCCCGTCGTGAGATAGCTCCGTTCCCGCGACGCCGTCACCAGGATCAGGTGTCAGATGCTCATGAGCAATAGTGTGCGTGGGTCGTTCACGGAGGGGAATTCGCATGGGAGATGTGGAAGGTCGCGTTGCCGTCATCAGTGGTGGTACGCGGGGAATCGGTCGAGCCATCGGTGAGGCGATCGTCCGGGAGGGCGGCACCGTCGTGATGAGCGGCCGCGATGCGGCCAAGGGCGAGCAAGCCGTCGCCGAGATGAACGCGGGCGACAAGGTGATGTTCGTGCAGGCCGACGCCAAGGTCCGCGAGGACTGCGAGCGGTTGATCGACTCGGCGGTCGAACGCTACGGCCACATCGACATTCTCGTCAACAATGCCGGGGGCAGTTCGGGCAACGCCCCGGTCGTCGACTTGACCGACGAGGCGATGGAAGACGCACTGCGCTGGAACCTGTGGTCGACACTGTGGTGCACCCGCAAGGCGCTCGGCTACATGATCCCCCAGCAGTGGGGCCGGATCATCAACACCTCATCCGTCGAGGGCAAGTGCGGCAAGCCCGGCCTGTCGATCTACGTGACCGCCAAGCATGCGATCAATGGCTTCACCAAGGCCTGCGCCCACGAGGTCGGCACGGTCGGGATCACCGTCAACGCCCTGTGCGCCGGGGCGATCGAGACCGACATGATGATGGAGGCCGGACCGCCGGCCGCCGAATCGATGGGCATGAAGTACGAGGATCTGCTCGCCTGGTTCGCCAAGGACGCGGCCACCAAGCGGCTGTGTGATGTCGAGGATGTGGCACTGGTGGCGATGCTGCTGTGCTCCGAGGCCGGGGCCGGGATCACCGGCTCGCTGATCTCCATCGACGGCGGAACCGCGCCGTACTGACCGCTGCTGCAAGAAAGAGGGAACTGACATGGGAAAACTTGACGGAAAAGTAGCGGCGATCACCGGCGGCACCCGCTCGATCGGCCGGGCGATCGCCGACGCCTTCGTCCGCGAGGGCGCATCGGTGGTCATCAACGGCCGCGACGAGGCCAAGGGCCAGGCGGCGATCGCCGAGAACGGCGCACCCGACCGCACGGCGTTCTACGCCGGCGACGCGGCCAAGCAAACGACGTGCGAGGGCATCGTCGACTTCGCCATCGAGCGCTTCGGCAAGCTCGACATCATGGTGCTCAACTCGGGCGGCGTGCTCAACACCGCCCCGGTGTTCATGATGAGCGACGAGGAGTGGAACCTCGAGATCGACTGGAACCTGAACCACGTGTTCTGGGGCATGCGCAAGTCGTTGCAGCACATGATCGAGCGGGGCGAGGGTGGCCGCATCCTGGTGACCTCATCGGTCGAGGGCAAGCTCGGCAAGCCGGGAATTCCGGGCTACGCGGCGACCAAGCACGCGGTGAACGGCCTGGTCAAAGCGGCGGCCCATGAGGTCGGAACGATGGGCATCACCGTCAACTCCATCCTGCCGGGAATCATCGAGACCGACATCGTGCGCACCACCGGGCCCGACTCGGCGATCGCCATGGGACTGGGCACGTACGACAAGATGATCGAGTTGTTCACTTCGGAGTCGGCAATCAAGAAGCCGAACACCGTCGAGCAGGTCGCTGCCGTCGCGGTGATGTTGGCGTCCGACGCGGCGCGCAACATGACCGGTTGCATGTTCCCCGTTGACGGCGGGACGATGCCCTACTAACACGGACCATAGCCGCAACACGAGGATACTTCGCTGCTCAACGAATAGACGTCGCGAGATACTTGAGGACCTGCTGGGTCGAGCGGCACCTATTCGCCTAGCAAAATCGGCCTTGCGACAAGTGACCCTTGACACACACACACACACAGCTTACGCTGGGTAGATGTCAACGCTTCCAAATGTGCCTGAAGGGACAGTGTTTCGTCCATGCTCCCAGCAATTGAAATCGTCGATTGAACCGGGCCGCCTTCGTCGGCTGCATTCAGGATCATCTCGCATTGCTGCGATTTTGCTAGGTTTCCTTGCGTTGACGCTTAGTCCGGGGGTTGCATTTGCAGTTCCCTCATCGCTCGGCTCCGGTGGTACTACGATCTATGGCTCGGACTCAGCTTGGTCGACGTGGAATGCGACCCCAGCTGCAGCCAACAATGTCGCGGGAACCGGCATAAATCTCAGCGACCACTCGGTCTATTTAGAAGCTCGAAAGTACTCCAACTCGACGATTGCCTACTGCGTTGACTCAGTCTTCGATTGGGATGTATCGAGCGGACACCATGATTCCCGAGTCGCTCGAC
>JANMJD010000489.1:0-6200 GCA_031371195.1 Actinomycetes bacterium
GCGTCGAGGGTCTCCGCAACGTGATCGTGATCGGCGCCACCAACCGCGAGGATCTCATCGACCCGGCCATCCTGCGTCCCGGCCGACTCGACGTGAAGATCAAGATCGAGCGACCGAACGAGAAGGCTGCTGCACAGATCTTCGCCCAGTACCTCACCGAGGAGATCCCGATTGCGGCCGGTTTCAACGTGCCGGCGATGATCGACGAGACCGTCGTCGAGATGTACCGCGAGGACGAGGCGAACCGCTTCCTCGAGGTCACCTACCAGAACGGTGACAAGGAAATCCTCTACTACAAGGACTTCTCCTCGGGGGCGATGATCGAGAACATCGTCCGCCGGGCCAAGAAGCTGGCGATCAAGCGGGTGATCGGCGGCGGTGAGCGGGGAATCCGAACCGACGATCTGCTCGCATCGATCAAGCAGGAGTACAAGGAGCACGAGGACCTGCCGAACACGACCAACCCCGACGACTGGGCCAAGATCTCGGGCAAGAAGGGCCAACGCATCGTGTTCATCCGCACACTCGTCAGCGAGGGCAAGACCTCGACCGACCTGACGGGTGGCAAGGCGATCGAGCGCGTCGGCACCGGCCAGTACCTGTAGCCCGCCGTTGTGGCAGCCCAGACGTTCCGCGCCGGTGTCGTCCTGGTGGTCTCGCGCACTGACGGCCAAGTGCTGGTGTTCGAGCGTCGCGATGTCCCGGGGGCCTGGCAGTTTCCGCAGGGCGGCCTCGACGTGGGCGAGGAACCGTTGCACGCGGCCTGGCGCGAACTGGCCGAGGAGACGGGCCTCGGGCCCTCGGAGGTCGACCTGGTCAAGGCCGGCGACGAGTGGATCGCCTACGAGGTGCCGCCCGAGCGACGTCACCGCGTGGGGCGTGGCCAGGTGCAGCGGTGGTTCTATTTCGACGCCCGCTCCGACGACGTGATCCCCAAGGTCGATGGTCGCGAGTTCGTCGCCTGGCAGTGGTGCACGATCGAATGGATCCTCGATCATGTTCCCGAGTTCCGTCGCGCTCCGTATCGACGCGGGCTCGCTGCCGTCTGACCGGCGCCGAGGTGTTGCCGGTCTGCGGGGTCCCGGGCCTGCGCGGGTAGCGTCGCCGTGTGGCCGACGACCTGTTCAGCGCAGCGGCGTCCGATCGCTTGCGGGCCCAGGCGCCGCTCGCCGCCCGCTTGCGGCCGCGGTCGCTCGACGAAGTGGTCGGCCAGCACCACCTGGTCGGGGTCGGACGGCCGTTGCGTCGGCTGGTCGAGCAGGATCGGCTGACATCGGCGATCTTCTGGGGCCCGCCGGGCACGGGCAAGACGACCCCCGCCGTGGTCGCCGCCCTCACGACGCACGGGGCGTTCGCACGGCTCTCCGCCGTCACTGCGGGGGTGAAGGACGTTCGTGAGGTCATCGAACGGGCCCGGCAACGGCTCGGCGAACACGGCCGAGGCACGATCCTGTTCCTCGACGAGATCCACCGATTCTCGAAGTCCCAGCAGGACGCATTGCTCCCGGCGGTCGAGGACGGAACGCTGACCCTGATCGGGGCGACGACCGAGAACCCGTTCTTCGAGGTCAACCCCCCGTTGCGCAGCCGTTCGACGTTGTTCCGTCTCGAGCCGCTCGACCGCGAGGCGATCGTCCAGCTGGTCGAACGGGGCATCACCGCCGAAGGACCGACCGCCGATCCGGATGCGATCGCCCTGCTGGCCGAACGCGCCGGCGGTGACGGCCGACAGGTGCTCACGTCGCTCGAGGTCGCCGTCGCCCTCGCTCACCCCGGCCGCGTCGAGGTCGCCCATGTCGAGGCGGCGCTCGGTACGAGCGCGCTGCGCTACGGCCGCGACGAGCACTACGACGTCGTGTCGGCGTTCATCAAGTCGATGCGCGGATCGGACCCGCAGGCGACCATCCACTGGCTCGCCCGGATGCTGGAAGCCGGCGAGGACGCCCGGTTCATCGCCCGGCGGATGATCATCTTCGCCAGTGAGGATGTCGGGATGGCCGACCCGAATGCGCTCGTCGTGGCCGTCGCGGCTGGTCACGCGCTCGAACATGTGGGTTTGCCCGAGGCGCAGTTGAACCTCGCCCAGGCGGCGATCCACTTGGCCACCGCGCCCAAGTCGAACCGCAGCGCGCTGGCCATCTGGACGGCGCGCCGCGACGTGCGCGAGGGTTCGATCGGTGAGGTTCCGGCGCACTTGCGCGACGCCCACTACCAAGGCGCATCGACGCTCGGACACGGTGACGGCTATCTGTATCCGCACGACGATCCGCGGGGCTGGGTGCCTCAGCAGTACGTCCCCGACGACATCGCCGGGCGCACCTACTACGACCCGAGTTCCCACGGGTACGAGGCGAACGTCGCCCGTCGGATGGACGAGCGCTGCGTCGACCCCCCGGCCGATACGTAGGTCGACAGCCCGGGCTCCCGGCCCGACGGGTCGCACGAGCCGAGCACGGCGGCTGAGGGCGGGGCCGAACCCCGCCGGTGGGCTGCGGCTACGCTTGGGGCGATGACCGCAAGCGAGCTGGCAATGGTGGTGGCGACGGTGCTGTGCGCCATCGGATTTGCCGCCCTGATCGTTGTGTTGATGCGAGTGCTCGACTCGATGCGGGCGTTGCACATCGAGATCGATCATCTGCGCTCGGAAACACAGCCGTTGCTGGCCGAGCTGCGCAACTCGGTCAACGACGCCCGTGGCGATCTCGAACGTTTCGACCGGGTGCTCGGATCGGCCGAGGCGATCAGCGGGGCTGTGGCGCATTCCGGCACGCGGGTGGCCCGACTCGCGCTGAGTACGCCGGTGATCAAGACCGTGGCGCTGGCGTCGGGAACTCGCGGTGCCGCCCGTCGATTCAAGAAAAAGGGAGCCTGACATGCTCAAACGGGTGACATGGTTCCTCGGGGGAGCGGCTGCCGGAGCGGCCGGGGCGACAGCGGCCAAGCGCAAGGTTGCCAGGACCGCCGCCCAGCTCCCGCCGGTGCGGGCGGCCAGGCGGGTGGCGACGACGGTCCGCTCGGCCTCCGATCGGGTGGCGAGCGCGGTACGCGACGGACGTCAGGCGATGCATGAGACCGAGGTCCGCCTGCGGGCCAAGCGCGACGGCGAGGAGGTCGCCCCGATCGAAGTGATCGACGGTCGGATCGTCGCCACCGGCGAGATCAAGCCCGGTCAGGTGATCGTGCTGCGCGACGTTCGCGACGAGCGTCTGCGCAACGGCGATGGCAAATCTGCGACGCCGCGCCGACGCCGCCGCGCCTGACGTATTGTCCGGGACCTGATCGAGTCGGGCCAGTAGGCTGCGCAGTCCATGTCTACGAATCCGCCCCGCACCGCCAACGAACTCCGCGACGCCTTCACCGGGTTCTTCGCAGCACGTGGGCATACGCCGGTGCCCTCGGCGTCGCTGATTCCCCACGACCCGACGGTGCTGTTCACCGTGGCGGGCATGGTGCCGTTCAAGTCGTACTTCACCGGTGACGAGCAGGCGCCGTTCAAGCGTGCCGTGACGGTGCAGAAGTGCGCCCGGGCGGGCGGCAAGCACAACGACCTCGACGACGTCGGGCGCACCAAGCGTCATTTGGTCTTCTTCGAGATGCTCGGCAACTTCAGCTTCGGCGACTACTTCAAGACCGATGCCATTCCGTGGTCGTGGGAGCTGGTCACCGAGACCTTCGGGCTCGACGGCGACCGTATCTGGGTGACGGTCCATCACTCCGACGACGAGGCCGAGGCGATCTGGCACGAACAGGTCGGTGTGCCGATGGACCGCATCCAGCGGCTCGGCGACAAGGACAACTTCTGGCAGATGGGCGAGACCGGTCCATGCGGCCCGTGCTCGGAGCTGCACATCGACCGCGGGCCGGCGTTCGGCCCCGAGGGCGGGCCGCTCAACGACCCGCACGGCGACCGGTTCATGGAGTTCTGGAACCTGGTGTTCATGCAGTTCAACCAGGACAACACCGGTACGCGAACGCCGTTGCCCAAGCCGTCGATCGACACCGGCGCCGGCCTGGAACGAATCCTGTGTCTGATCCAGGGCGTCGACGCGGTGTGGGAGACCGACCTGATGATGCCGCTCATCGACCGCGCCCAGTCGCTCACCGGTGCGACCTACCGGCCCGGTGACTACGACGACAAGGCCAGCTTCAGTTTGCGGGTACTGGCCGAGCACGCCCGCAGCGGGGCGATGTTGGTCAACGACGGTGTGTTCCCGTCGAACGAGGGCCGCGGCTACGTGCTGCGACGCATTCTGCGCCGAGCCGTACGCCACGCCTACATGCTCGGTGCCGACAAACTGGTCATGCCCGGCCTGGTCGAAACGGCGGTCGACGTGATGGCCGCCGCCTATCCCGATGTCGTCAAGAACCGGGACTTCCTGCTCGGCGTGATCACCCGCGAGGAGGAGCGGTTCCGCCAGACGCTGCGCAACGGCTTGACCATCCTCGATCGCGAACTGGGTGAAGGGGCCGACACGTTGTCGGGCTCGGCCGTGTTCATGTTGCATGACACCTACGGCTTTCCGCTCGAGGTGACGCAGGAGATCGCCGAGGAACGCGGCGTCGGACTCGACATCGAGGGCTTCGGCGTCGAGATGCGGGCGCAACGTGAACGGGCCAAGGCGGCGCGCAAGGCCGGCGCCGCCGGTGACGACGAACGGATCGACAGCTACCGCGAGATCGTCGAGCAGTTCGGCATCACCGAGTTCCTCGGCTACCAGGTCGACGAAACCGAATCGCGGGTGCTCGCCGTGCTGGCGACCGACGATGTCGGTGGCGTCGAGGTCTTCCTCGATCGCACGCCGTTCTATGCCGAGTCCGGCGGTCAGATCGGTGACACCGGCACGATCACCACCGACACCGGCTCGGTGATCGTCGTCGACTGCACCAACGCCCTTCCCGGGCTGCGCCGCCACATCGGACGCGTCGTCAGCGGCACGGTTTCCGCTGGTCAGACCGCTCAGGCGGTGATCGATGTCGAACGCCGCGGAGCGATCCGCCGCAACCACACCGGCACGCACATCCTCCACTATGCGCTGCGCAAGGTGCTCGGTGAGCACGTGAAACAGGCCGGCTCGATGGTCGGTCCCGATCGCCTTCGCTTCGACTTCAGCCACTATGCCGGGGTCACCGACGACGAGATCACCGAGATCGAGAGACTCGCCAACACCGCCGTGCTCGAGAACGACATGGTGCGTTCCTACGAGACGACCAAGGACGAGGCGACCGGCATGGGCGCCATCGCCTTCTTCGGCGACAAGTACGGCGACATCGTGCGGGTCCTCGAAGCCGGTCGGCATTCGCTGGAGCTGTGCGGCGGCACGCATGTGCGGGCCACCGGCGACATCGGCACGATCAAGATCGTCTCGGAAGGCTCGATCGGCTCGAACCTACGGCGTATCGAAGCGGTGACCGGCGCGGCCTCGGTCGCCCTTTTGCAGCACGACGAGCGAGTGCTCAACGAGGTCGCCCGACTGATCAACGCCCGACCCGACGAGTTGATCGTCGGGGTGCAGCGCAAGCTCGACGAGATCAAGGCCCTGCAGGGCGAACTGAAGGCGATGCGGGCGAAGCTCGCCACTGGCCGCGCCGCCGAACTGGCCGCCGGCGCCGTCGACGGCATCGTGGTGGCCCGCGTCGATGGGCTCAGTTCGGGCGATCTTCGCGAACTGGCCGTTGCCATCCGTCAGACGGGAGTCCGGCGCGTGATCCTCGCAGGCGCGACCGATACCGGCGGTGCTGCGCTGGTGGCCGCGGTCACACCCGGCACGGGTGAGGCCGCCGACCTGGTCAAAGATGCCGGCCGGGCGATCCAGGGCGGCGGCGGCGGTAAGGGCGACATCGCCGTGGCCGGTGGCAAGAACCCCGCCGGGGTCGACGAGGCCCTGCAGATCGCCGGCGACGCCGCCCGCGTCGCAGGCTGATCGACACGGCCACGGCAATGCGCGCCCTGGGCATCGACCTCGGCTCCAAACGCATCGGCATCGCCGTGTCCGACCGCAGCGGCACCATCGCCTCCCCCCTGACGGTGCTGCAACGGAGCGGACGTCTCACCCTCGACCACGATGCCTTTGCGCAGGGCCGCTTCGATATCCATGTGGTCGAAGCCCGCACTGGCGTTGGCGATGATCTTCACGCTGTCCGGCAGGCGGGCGATGTGGTCGGCCTGCAGGCCGGACTTCTTCCCGAACAACAGCGCAGGT
>JANMJD010000493.1:0-3311 GCA_031371195.1 Actinomycetes bacterium
CGCAGGGCGCACTGGTGGCCCGTCGGGGCTCGGGTCAGATCGGGTCCGTCCAGATGGATCCGACCGACATCCGCGCCGGTGGTGTCGTCACCTACAACGATGACGCAGGCACGAAGACGGCCGGCTATCAGGTGTTCTTGGAATCCGGTTCAGCGAACGCATCAACCGGCACAGGTCGGCTCGGGAAGTCCAACGGACTCGGCGACATCGAACTGATCTGTGATCAGGCGCCGATCGAGGTTGGCAACCGCATCTGGCTCGACCTTGACGGCAACGGTGTGCAAGATCCGAACGAACCGCCGATCACCACGGGGGTGACGTTGAAGCTGCTCGACGCCGCGAACAACGAGATCGGATCGACGGTCAGCGACGTGAACGGCAACTACAAGTTCTCGTCGACAACGATCGCCGGACTGACCCCGAACACGACAGGCTTCAAGGTCACCATCGATACATCCCAGGCCGCGCTCGCGGCCTTTCGCCCGACCGTGGCCAACGCGGCCGCAACGACGGGCGACACCACGCAGGACGACAGCGACTCCGACGGGGTCCCGAGCACGTCGACGGTCACCGATACGTTCGGCACCGGCGCGGCGGGATCGAACGATCACACCCATGACTTCGGGTTCGTGCCCTCCTACAGCCTGGGCAACCGGGTCTGGCTCGACCACGGGAGCGGTACCGGCGGCGTGTTGAACGATGGCATCCGCAACGGATCGGAGGCGGGAGTCAACGGCGTGAGGCTCGTGCTCTACCTGGCCGACGGATTGGGCAATCCGTCCACGATCGCGAAGGACATGAACGGCGTCGACGTCGCCGACCAGACGACGGCGGGCGGTGGCTACTACCGCTTCGACAACCTCCCCCCGGGGCGCTACATCGTCATTCTCGACAAGCTCTCGGCGGCTGGCCTCAGCGGCATGTCCTCGTCCACCGGCATCGGTCAGAGCGCTGACCCCAACACTGATGCTGACGACGACGACAATGGTCTCGACTCACCGCTCGGGGTGGGGAGCGTCCTGTTCGGTGCTATCCGCTCCGGCGTCGTCGACCTCATCGGCGGCGAGCCGACGATCGATGGTGATGGGGGCGCAGTGACGTCGCCCGAAGCCCCGAACGACCGGTCAAACCGAACGGTCGACTTCGGCTTCTATGCAGGCGCAGGACCGACGACCACGACGACCACGACGAGTACGACGAGCACGACGAGTACGACGACCACGACGAGTACGACGACCACGACGAGTACGACGACCACGACGAGCACGGTCGTTCCGTCCTCGACCACCACGGTGGTCCCGACGACCACCACGCCTCTGCCGCCCACGACCACCACCACGCTGCCGCCCACGACCACCACGACTCTGCCGCCCACGACCGTGCCGTCCACAACGCCGACCACCACCACGACCGTGCCGCCGTCGACAATGACCACCGCCTTGCTTCCGACGTCCACAACGATGCCGATTCTCCCCACTACGTCCGCTCCGGAAGTAGTGGCACCGATCGTGCTCGTAGCGCCATCGACGACGCTGACGACAACCACCGTCGCCCCGCCGACGACGAACACCACCACGACGACACTTCCGCCGCCCACGACTGTGCCGCCCGCCGGGATCGCCGTGGCGTTTGTTGCCGTGTCCTCATCCGAAGTGCCGGTCACCACCGATGCGGGCAGCGCTACCACGACGGCACCGCCGGCAACCGCGGCGCGGCGAGCGAAGAGTGGTCTCGTCGCCGGTGAGGTCGAACTATCGGCGCCGATCGCCGCGGGCGAGCTCGCGTTCACGGGTCGGAAGTCCGATCTACTCGCAGAGCTTGCTGCGATGCTCATACTCACCGGTATCGCGGTCCTCCAACTGGCGCGATGGAGGCGGTCACTGCGACCGGACTGAGGCAGCGTTCGGCCTTCGGTCACAGAGGTACTGGGATGTCGGTTGGCAGTCAGGGCGCAGCAGTGACGAAACGCCTGATCGGTGTCGATGCGAGTCGAAGCAGGGTGTCACGACATCCCTTCACCGTCAGGGCCTCGGCCAGCCGCAGGTACATGGGCGTCGTTGCGCGACGCCGGAACTCTGTCACCGCCCCACCGCCGTCATGCGGAGGACGGCCGGCATTTCACTGTCGACCGATTGCTTTGCAGGGGTGATCAGGACCGTTTCATCCGCAGCGGCAAGCACCTTCGGGTCATGCGAGATGAGCAGGACGGCCGGAGGATTGTCCCATTGCGCCATCCGGTTCAGGATGCGAAGGATGACCGCGTGCGGTAGGTGGTTGCTCGGTTCGTCGAGCACGACGAGTCGAGGATGGCCAAGTATGGCCCGGGCGATCGCGAGCCTCTGACGCTCGCCGCCCGAGAGCCGATCGCCATCTTCGCCGATCCACGCGTCGAGGCCCTGGTCGAGCTTGGCGACGACGATGTCCGCTTCGGCGTCGCGCAGTGCAGCCAGCACGTCGTCCTCGCTTGCATCGGGCCGTCCGTATCGCACGTTCTCCCGAATCGTTCCCGGCAGGAACTCCGAGTGCTGGAATGCAACGCCGATCCCGCGGCGAAATGCATGAACATCGACAGGCATCTCAGCCAACGGCACCCCGTCGACACGGATCGTTCCGCTGTCCGGTTCGAGCAGCCCGAGCAGGAGTGCCAGCACGGTCGTCTTCCCGGCCCCGTTCGGACCGGCCAACGCGATTCTGCGACCCGGCGTCAGCACCAGCGAGAACTTGTCGAGAATCGCAGCGCCGCCCGGATAGCGGTAGCTGACCCTGTGGAGCGACACCGTGCGGAAGTCAGGCGGCGGGGTGGACGGTAGACCGATGAGCCCATCTGTCCGCGTCAGGCCGGCAAAGAACGCATCGATGCGCGCCTCGGCAAGGCGGCCCTCGATAAAGGTGGGTGACGCGTTGGCGAGTGCGGAAACCGGACCACGCAGCAGAGCGACACTCGCGAAGAAGCTGAGGAGCGAACCGAGTGTGATGCGCCCGGATATCACACTCTGTCCTCCGGCACCCAGCGTTATCGCACTCGCCAGGGCAACAGTCGAGCTTTGCATTGATGCGACGCCTATCGTATAAATGGAGCGAGAAGCGCTGATCCTTTTCAGGTCGTGTATCCCGTTGCGAAGAAGCTGCTCTTCTGCAGGTGCGGTGCCCCGGGCTCGGATCAATGACTGCAACCGGATGACAAGCATTGAGGTCCGGGTAAGTCCTTCGAAGACCCGTTGGTTCTCCGCCGTGAATCGGGAAATCCGGGGTCGCGAGAATCGCACCGACGCATAGATGAGGGGCCCGACCAATGCCGTCACGGCGGCGAG
>JANMJD010000501.1:0-2778 GCA_031371195.1 Actinomycetes bacterium
TGTCATCCGGAACAACAATGGCAATCTGCATGAGACGAGTCTAGGTCGAGAACTGATCGAGATCATCCACTTGCTGCGAGGGCAACCAGTGCATCGTCCGAAGCGTCGTGGACCGCAGCAGCCGGGATCGGGGCCTGCATCGAGGGCGTGCGCCGCTCCCTCGAGCTGCTGCGGACCGTCGCCACCGGCGAGATCGCCGACTTCAAACTCCAGGACGTCTGGATCCGCCATCGGAGCCCTACACACTTGGAGTAGTACTCTTTAGATATACTTTTGGTGTGAAGCTCTCCCTGTCTCTCCCCGATGAACTCGTCGCAGCGACCGACGAGGAGGCTGTTCGCTCTGGTTGTTCGCGCTCGGCGCTGGCCGCCATCGCGCTTGATCTTCTGCTCCAAGAGCGCCTGGCGGCTCGCATCCGGCACTACGCGGCCATCGACGACGACGCTCACGATCCGACGATTCAACTCGTGACGGCGCATTCACGCCGCCGCCTGACCGCCAAGTCGTGAGGGGCGAAGTCTGGTGGTATGACTTCGGCCGGCCGACCGACGAGGGACATGCGGCCGGTGGTCGGCGCCCGGTGTTGGTTGTGTCGGCTGACGCCTTCAATCTCGCCGGCATCGGCACGGTCATCGTCGCCGTGATCACGACGAGTCCCAAGAGCCCCGGCCGGCCCGGCATCGTGGCGTTGGCATCCGGTACCGGCGGGCTTGAGGTTGATAGCTGGGTCAACCTCACCCAGCTATCAACCGTTGACCTCGACGACTTCGTCGGTATCGACCATTTCATCGGGGAGCTTCCCGCCGACGTGATGGCCAAGGTGGACTTTGCGATCGCCCAGGTGTTCTCGCTCAAGCCCCGGTGGGGCTCCCACTGAAACTGCGGACAGGCGGGTCGTTTCGGTCGTTTTTCATTTGTAATGACAAATGCTAGATTCTGAGCCGGCCGGTGCATTCCGCCCGGCGTTGCACCACCTCCCAGGGGATCCGATATGGCGATCACGATCATCAACGGCGGCACACAGGGCCTCGGCGAGGCCATCGCCCGCCGGCTCGTCGCCCAGGGCAATTCCACCGGTCTGGTCCTGACCGGCCGCTCCGCCGACCGTGGCCAGGCGCTCGCCGACGAGCTGACCGCGGCCGGGACGCCGTCGATCTTCGTCGCCGCCGACGTGCTCGATCCGGCCGCGCCGGCGACCGTCGTGGCGGCCTGCGAGGCTCGCTTCGGCACCGTCAACGGCCTGGTCAATGTCGCCGCCCAGACCACCCGGGCGACGCTGTGGCAGGACACTCCTGAGCACTTCGCCCACATGATGGCCGTCAACGTGCAGGCGCCGTACTTCTTCATCCAGTCCGCCGCGGAGCTGATGCTGCGCACCGGGGCGAAGGGCTCGATCGTCAACATCGGCTCCACGTCGGGCCATGGCGGGCAGACCAAGCTCACCGCCTACTCGGCGTCGAAGGGGGCACTGTCGATCCTCACCAAGAACCTGGCGTTCGCCCTGATGCGCCAGGGCATCCGGGTCAACCAGGTGAACCCGGGCTGGATGGAGACCGAGTCCGAGCACTGGACGCAGGTCAAGCTCGACGGCTCGCCCGAGAACTGGCTGGAACTCGCCGCTCCGAACCGTCCGCTCGGCCGCCTGGTTCAGCCATGGGAAGTCGCCAACATGATCGTCTACTGCCTGTCCGATGAGGCCGGCCTGCTCACCGGCAACTGCATCGATGTCGATCAGTCGGTGCAGGGCGCCGGCGACCCGCCCCTGCCGGGCGAAGGCGACACCCCGCAGCCGTGAGCGCCGATTCGACAACCGAAAGCTGAGGAGCCGATGGACGACACCGCACTGGGAACACGCAACAAACGCGGCGATTGGGCGCCTCATCGACGGGTGAAATATGCGCCCGTGTTCGTCTGGCCGCCGGAGCCGAAAGGCTTCCTCAAATGGCTGTTCGGTTACCCGGGGTACATCTGGCCGTGGAATCTGTTCTATGCCGGCCTGGCCGTCGCGGCATGGTTCATCGCCACGCCGGCGATGACGACGATGAAGAGCTTCGCCGTCGGCTGGATCGCCGTCATCCTGCTGCGCAACTTCGTCCTCATCTTCGCCTGGTACGGCGTCTTCCACGTGCGGCTGTACATCCAGCGCGCTCAGGGGACCCGCTTCAAGTACAACGGCAAGTGGCCCGAACCCGAGAGCCCATACTTCACCTTCAACAGCCAGATCAAGGACAACATGTTCTGGACGCTGGCCAGCGGGCTGCCGATCTGGACGGCCTACGAAGCCGTCACAATGTGGATGTTCGCCAACGGCCATCTCCACGTGCTCAAGTTCTCGGCCAACCCGGTGTGGTTCGTCGCGTTGATGCTGCTCATCCCATTGTTCCGCGAATCCCACTTCCACTGGATCCACCGCATGATCCACTGGCCGCCGCTCTACAAATGGGTGCACAGCCTGCACCATCGCAACATCAACCCGGGCCCGTGGTCGGGCCTGTCGATGCACCCCGTCGAGCACCTCTTCTACTTCTCGGGCGTGCTGATCCACTGGGTGCTCCCGTCGCACCCGATCCATGCGATGTTCCACCTGTTCCATGCCGGGCTGTCGCCCGTTCCGGGCCACACCGGGTTCGAGAAGGTCGAGGTCGGTGAGGGCAAGGCGTTCGACACCAGCTGTTTGGCGCACTACCTGCATCACAAGTACTTCGAGGTGAACTACTCCGACGGGTCGATCCCGTTGGACAAGTGGTTCGGTTCATTCCACGACGGCTCGCCCGAGGC
>JANMJD010000029.1:0-19006 GCA_031371195.1 Actinomycetes bacterium
TCGCTCACCTCGGGTCCTCCACCCCTCCGCCGGCCGGCGGAGGGGCGGCGACAGACGGCTCAGCCGGCTTGATCCGCAGGCCGTGTTCGAGCGCTTCGACCACCTCTGCTCCGGGGACGAAGCCGGCGATCGGCGGCAGATCGCTTACCGAATCGAGACCGAGCTTCTCGAGGAACGATGTCGTCGTCCCCCACAGCACGGCCTGACCGGGTCCCGAATCCCGCCCGATCTGGTCGACGTAGCCCCGGGCCTGCAAGGTGCGCAACACGCCGTCGGGGTCGACACCGCGGATCGCCGCGATCTGCGCCCGGGAGATGGGTTGCTTGTAGGCGACGATGGCCAGGGTCTCGAGGGCCGCGCCCGACAACTTCGCCCGCTGGCCATCGAGCACGAATCGCTCGACGTAAGGAGCCATGTCCGGGTGGGTCTGGAAGCGGAAGCCGCCGGCGACCCGGGCCAGTTGGAACCCATGCCCGGCGTCCTCGTAGGCCGAGGCGAGTCCGGTGCACAGCGAATCCACCAGCTCCACCGGAATCTCGAGCAGTTGGGCCATCAGACTCGGCTCCACCGGGTCGGTCGCCACCAGCACGATCGCCTCGATGGCGCGCACCAGTTCGCCGACCACATTCGGGTCGCTGCGGTCGACGCCTGCGGCGGGCTCGTCGGAATCGTTCAGGGGGCTACCCCGGGTGTCCATGCTCACGTCCTCATACGGGCCGGCTCAACCCTCGTAGTCGTCGAGCGGAATCCCGCCGGCGACGGCCATCTCGTCGGTTCCCGACCAGATCACGTCGATGTCACCGAACCGGCCGGTCTGTTCCAGCTCGACCCAGCCCTGCTTGAACATCTCGAGCAGGGCAAGGAATCGGACGATGACCTCGAGTCGCTCGACCAGCCCCTCGGTGAGACGGCGGAAGCCGACGCGCCCGAGCCGAGGTAGTTCCTCGACCAGTTCCTGCACCGCCTCGGCGACGCTCATCCGTACCGGGGCGACATGGAACAGATCGATCGTCGGCACGGGCCGGGGCGTGATCGCCTTGAGGAACGCCGACCTCAGCCGTAGCGGACTCGTACCCTCGAGCAGGTCGGGTGTCAGTTCGGCGAAACGTTCCTCGGGACCGCTCACCCGCGGATACGAGAGATCGGCGTGACCGGCCAGGCGGCCGAAGACCTCGGCCACGTCCTTGAAGGTCTTGCATTCGAGGAGTCGGGCGAGCAGCAGGTCGCGCTCCTCCCAGATCGCCAGCTCCTCATCGAGATCGACGTCGTCGCGCCCGGGGAGGAGCCGACGGGCCTTGAGTTCGACCAGGGTGGCGGCGATGAGCAGGAACTCGGTGGCCAGGTCGAGATCGAGGGCTTGCATCTTGTCGAGTTCGGCCAGGTAGGCGTCGACGATGCGTGACAGGGACACCTCGTAGATGTCGACCTGTTCCTTGAGGATCAAATGGAGCAACAGGTCGAAGGGACCTTGGAAAACCTCGGTGCTCACGTCGACGGCCATCGCCCGAGAGGTTACCGGCCGCCGTCGGACGCCGGCGGGACAGCCCGGTCTCATCACAAATTGCCGGGATCGTCGGTCGGCGAGCCGCTACCCTGCCAGTCCCTATGACCCGTGTGCTGTCCTGCATCCAACCGACCGGCGCTGTCCACCTGGGCAACTATCTGGGCGCGTTGGTGAACTGGGTGGCCGGCCAGCACGAGGCGGAGGTATTCCACGGCATTGTCGACCTCCACGCTCTGATCTCGACCGAAACCCCCGGTGTGATCGGCGAAACGACGGTGAATCTGGCGGCGATGCTGTTTGCCATCGGCCTCGATCCCGACGTGGTGACGGTGTTCGTGCAGAGCCACGTGCCGGAGCACTCGCAGCTCGGGTGGATCATGGAATGCACGGTGAGCTTCGGCGAGCTGTCACGAATGACCCAGTTCAAAGACAAGTCGGCCAAGAAGGAGGCCGACTTCGTCTCGGCCGGGCTGTTCACCTACCCGGCTCTGCAGGCCGCCGACATTCTGCTGTACGACGCCAATGAGGTGCCCGTCGGCGACGACCAGCGCCAGCACATCGAGATCACCCGCGACATCGCCGTGCGGTTCAACCATCGCTTCGGCGAGACGTTCACCCTGCCCGAGGCCGTGACGCCCAAGTCGGGGGCGCGGATCATGGACCTGCAGGACCCGCTGGCGAAAATGTCGAAGTCGACCAACGCCGATGCCGGACTGATCTACATGATGGACGACCCGGCCGTCGTGATGAAGAAGTTCAAGCGGGCGGTCACAGACTCCGAAACCGAGGTGCGCTACGACCGCGCCGCCAAGCCCGGCGTATCGAATCTGCTCGAAATCCTCGCCGTCGCCACCGGAGGCGACCCCGAGAAGCTGGCCGGCGACTACACCCAGTACGGAACACTGAAGGTCGCCGCCGGCGAAGCGGTCGTCGAACTACTCCGCCCGATTCAGGCCCGTTACACCGAGCTCACGGCCGACCGTGGCGAACTCGCATCGTTGCTCCGCACAGGTTCCGACCGCGCCCGTGTCGTCGCCTCGGCCACCCTCGAGCGCGCCCACCGCGCCATCGGCCTCCTGCCGGGATAGCGCGGATTTCCTCGAGCAAGCCGCGAACACAAAGGCGCCGTCAGATGTCGTCGGCCCAGCTCAGAGCGTCCAACAACCGGGGCGGTGCATCGGGCTGCCGCCCGGCGAGTGCGATCGTCAGTGGGTCGCTGTCCGCGGCAGTCAGCATTGCAACCCCGATGGCCTCGTGATCGTGGTAGTCCCGAAACCGGTGGCCATGGGGTCCGATCAGGGTCGCTGCCACTCGGGCCCACGTGCCGAGTTCGCTGCGCAGTTTGCCGACATCGTGCAGCAGCGCCGCGGCGACCGTCGGACGGGTGACATCGGGGTCACCGATGCGTTCGACGAATCGACGGGCGACCAGGATCGCATGACGCCGATCCGGATTGGACAGGCGCTGCCATAGTTTCTGCTCAGCGGAGGTGAGCTGGGTGAGTGCCCAGGCGTCGTCGACGGGTTCCGGCGGCGTCGCCGGCAACGAGGTGGCCAGCCGCTTGATCAGATGCCACGCATGCGCCACAACGGCGATGCTACGAGGTCGCTCCCCGCGACGCCCGGGCGCGCGGATGGGCCATCCGGTAGACCTCCCACAGCCGTTCCTGCGAGACCCTGGTGTACACCTGCGTGGTGGCGATCGACGCATGTCCGAGCAGTTCCTGGACGATTCGCAGATCGGCGCCGTGATCGAGCAGGTGCGTCGCACACGAATGGCGCAACACGTGCGGCGAGAGGCGATCGGCCAGTCCGCACCGCTCGCCGTACCCCTGGAGGATCGCCCACACATGCTGGCGACCGAGACGCGCCCCTCGGCGTCCGAGAAAGATCGCCTCGGCGTCGCCCCGCCTCGCCCACCTGGCTGGTATCAACACCCCGCGTCCGGCGGGAGCCAACCACTCCCCCAGCGCCCGGTACGCCGGCGCCCCGAACGGCACGATCCGTTCCTTGGCGCCCTTGCCGAAGACCCGCACCATCGTGTCATCGAGATCGACATCGCCCAGCGACAGTCCGCACAGCTCCGACACCCGCATGCCGGTGGCATACAACAACTCCAACATCGCCCGGTCGCGCCGGGCAATCGCGTCGTCGCCGCTCACCGCGGCGAGCAGCAAGCCCACCTCGGACTCGCTCAACGGCTTGGGCAGGCCGACGGACACCCGCGGCGGTTCGACGAGCGCCGCCGGATCGTCGGGGCGAACCCCCTCCTCGACACAGAACCGGTGGAGCTGGCGGATGGCCGCCACGGAGCGGGCGACCGATGCCGGCGCCAGTCCGGCGGTGCGTAGCACGCCGACGTAGGCGATCACCTGGTCGACATCGACCGTCACGACGGAATTGCCGACCTGTTCGATCGCTGCGAGGTAGCGCCGCAGATCGCGCCGGTACGCCTGAATCGTGTTGATCGAGCGGCCTCGCTCGACGGTGAGCCAGCTGAGGAACTCGTCGAGCACCCGACCCGACTCGGACGTGACCATCACGATCGGGCCAGCAGGCCCCGCTCGATCAGTCGACGCTCGGCCAACAGGAGTCCGATGACGGTGTTCGACGCCGTGATCTCACCGGTGCCGATCATCGCAATCGCCTCATCGAGTGCCAGGTGGACAACGTCCATGAACTGTTCCTCGGGACCATCCAACGCCCGCTCGACCTGGGTCAGACCGGTCGCCAGATAGACGTGGTGGGTGCCGTCGGTCATCCCCGCCGACGGGTGATAGATGGTGAGAAGTTCCAGCTCAGCGGCCTCATATCCGGCCTCCTCGATCAACTCCCGATACGCCGTCCCGGCCGGATCCTCGCCGTCCTTGTCGCGCATTCCGGCCGGCGCTTCGAGCATCTCGCGCTCCACGCTCGGCCGCCACTGGCGCACGAGCACCACCGTTGCGGTTCCTTCGGCATCGATCAGCACCGGGACGGCGCTCACCGCCCCGGGCGAACGGACGATGTCCCGACGAAAGCGGGTGCCGTCCGGCGACTCGTACTCGGCCACGGCCACACGCCAGATACCCCCCTGATGCACCGTCTCCTCGCTCAGGCGGCGAAACCCCTCGGCGTTCATGCCGCAGGTGACGTCTCGACGGTCGCCACGACAACGGGCGGCGCCGCCAGCGGCTCGACGGGAATCAGGTGCGGGTTACGACCCTCCCGGCGGGCCAGGGATGCCCCGATCAACTCGCGAAACAACGGATGCGGCCGATCGGGTCGACTCTTGAACTCGGGATGGGCCTGGGTACCAACCCACCACGGATGGTCGACCAACTCGATGAATTCAACGAGCCGCCGATCGGGCGAGATTCCACTGCACCGCAGACCCGCCGCTTCGAGTTGCGGTTTGAGGTCGGCGTTGAGCTCGTAGCGGTGCCGATGCCGTTCGCTGATCTCCCCCTCGCCATACGCTTCGAAAACCTTCGAGCCGGGCTCCAGCACCGCTCGACAGGCGCCGAGCCGCTGCGTGCCGCCCTTGTCGGCGATGTCGCGCTGGTCATGCATCAGGTCGATCACCGGATGCGGCGTGTCGGGCTCCATCTCGGCCGAGTTCGCGCCGGCCAGACCGAGCACGTTGCGAGCGAAGTCAACGGTCATCGCTTGTAGGCCCAGACAGATCCCGAGGCAGGGGATCTGATGCTCGCGGGCGAACCCGGCGGCGGCGATCTTCCCTTCGAAACCGCGCTCGCCGAATCCGCCGGGAATGATCATTCCATCGAGGTGTGACAACCGACCGGCATCCAGCAGCCCTTGCACGCTCTCGGCCTGGATCCAGTCGAGCTCGATTCTCGACCCGTGGTGGAAGCCGGCGTGCTTCAGGCTCTCAACCACCGATAGATACGCGTCCGGCAGATCGATGTACTTGCCGATCAGCCCGATCCGCACCGGCAGTGTCGCCGCCTCGACCTTGGCCACCAGTGCCTGTAGGGGAGCCAGGTCGATCGGCCGATCGATGCGCAACACCTCGCAGACCACATCGTCCAGCCCCTCACGGTGCAGGATCAGCGGCAACTCGTATATGTTGCGGACATCGGCCGCGTTGATCACGGCCCGCTCGTCGACGTCGCAGAGCGCCGAGATCTTGGCCCGCATGTTGTCGCCGACAGGCTCTGCCGAACGGCACACGATCACATCCGGTTGGATCCCGCGACTACGCAGCTCGGTCACGGAGTGCTGCGTGGGCTTGGTCTTCTGCTCCCCGGACGGCCCGATGTAGGGCACGAGCGTCATATGCAGATAGCAGACGTTGTCGCGCCCGGCGTCCTTGCGGAACTGGCGGATCGCTTCGAGGAACGGGAGGATCTCGATGTCGCCGACGGTGCCGCCTACCTCGGTGATCACGACGTCGACGTCCTGTTCGGCGATGCGGCGGACGCGTCGCTTGATCTCATCGGTGATGTGCGGGATCACCTGCACCGTCTTGCCCAGGTAGTCGCCCCGGCGTTCGGCGGCGAGCACGGCCTGGTAGATCGAGCCCGTCGTCGCGTTCGACGACCGGGTGAGGCTTTCATCGATATAGCGCTCGTAGTGCCCCAGGTCGAGGTCGGTCTCGCCGCCGTCGTCGGTGACGAACACCTCACCATGTTCGAACGGGTTCATCGTCCCCGGATCGACGTTGATGTACGGGTCGAGCTTCTGCATCGTCACCCGCAGGCCCCGGAGTTTCAACAGTCGCCCCAGCGACGACGCCGTCAACCCTTTGCCGAGCGAACTGGCGACCCCTCCGGTCACGAAGATGTGCTTCGGACCGCTTGTCTGTGCCACTGCTGAGCTCCCGTCAATCGACAACATGACGGAACCACAGCATACGCCGTGTGCGCAGTGATTCGCCGGATGCTCCCCGACGGACTATCGATGCCGCCCGGCATGAGCCGACCGCAGCAGCTCCTGGGCGTGTTCGAGGGCGGCTTGGCTGTCGGTCCGACCGGCGAGCATCCGCGAGATCTCCTCCACTCTCCGGTCGCCCGTCACCGTCTCGGCGAATGCCTGGGTTCGACCGGCAGCCGTCGACTTGCTGACGACGACCTGGGTGTCGGCCTGAGCGGCGACCTGTGGAAGGTGGGTGACGCAGAGCACCTGATGACGTTCGCCGAGGCGGGCCAGGGCCTCGCCGACCGCCAGCGCAGCGGCCCCCCCGACGCCGGCATCGACCTCGTCGAACACCAGCGTGTCGGGTGCCTCGGTGAGCACCAGGCGCAACGCCAACATGCTGCGGGCCAGCTCTCCACCGGACGCCACGCGGGCCAACGGCAGCGCCGGCTCGCCGGCGTTCGCCCCCAGAAGGAACGTCACCTCGTCGCCTGGATCGGCACCGACCGTGATCTCGATCCGTGCCTTGGCCATCGCCAACTCGTGCAGGTGCGCCGCCACCTTGGCGGCCAGCTTCGGGGCCGCAGACCGCCGTGCCCGACCGACGCTCGCCTCGGCGGCGCGCAACTCGCCTTCGGCGGCGGCCTTCTCGGCGTCGAGCGTCGCCGCCCGCGTCTCGATCGCCATCAACTCCTCGAGGCGATGGGACGCCTCGGCGTGGTACGACTTCATCTCGGCGACGGTCTCGCCATACTTGCGTGAGAGATCGCGCAGCTGCTGGCGCCTGGCCCGCAATTCGGCGAGCCGCTCCGGGTCCTCCTCGATCGCTTCGGCCCGCTGACGCAACTCCGCTGCGGCGTCGGCCAATTCGGTGGCCAACGCCCGCAGCCGCTGCTCCTCGCCACTGAACGGCCCTCGACCACCAAGCGCAGCGATCGCCACCCCCACGGCGTCGGTGGCCCCTCCCTCCTCGGTCAGCGCCGCCAACGAACGCTCCGCCGCCTCCCGATGGGCCACAGCACCGGCGAGCAGGGTCTCGGCCGCCTCCAGGCGGTCCTCCTCGTCGGGGTCATCGAGTTGGGCGGTATCGAGTTCGGCAACCTGGAACCGCACCAGATCGAGCTCTCGCGCCCGGGCCCGTTCGTCACCGCCGAGCGCGGCCTGCAGCGCCTCGATCTCGGTGAGCACGGCTCTGGCCGCCCGCAATGCTCGCAGATCGACGCGTCCGAAGTGGTCGAGTGCGGCCCGTTGGGCGCCGGCCCCCAGCAGGCTCTGGTGGGCATGCTGACCGTGCAGATCGACCAGGCGGGCGCCTTCTTCGGCGAGCGTCGCCACGGTCGCCAGCCGCCCGTTGACGTAGGCCCGCGACCGGCCGTCGGCGGGTATCACCCGGGCGAGGACCAGCTCCTCGTCGTCGACGACAAAGCGGCCTTCGACGCGGGCTTCGGTGGCTCCTGGGCGCACGAGCGAACCGTCGGAACGGCCGCCCACCAGCAGGTTGATCGCCTCGACGAGCATCGTCTTGCCCGCCCCGGTTTCACCGCTGAGCACGGTAAGCCCTGGACCGAGGACGAGATCGAGCCCGGCGATGACGCCGAGGTGTTCGATATGAAGTTCTGTCAGCACGATGTTCCCTCCTCGGCCGGCGGATCGTCGGCGCAGCTCTGGCGAGCAGCGCGCCTAGCGATCGGCCAGCCCGAATTTCGCCTTGAGGATCTGGTGGAAGCGGCGTCGGCCGAATCTCACGAACATGGCCGCCTCGGCGGCGGCGAGACAGCGGACGGTATCGCCTTCGACGAGGCTTGCCACCTTGCGGCCGTCGATCGCCAGATCGACCGGCCGATGCCCCATCACTTCGACCTCGACGGCCTGATCGGGATCGAGCACCAGCGAACGATCGAACAGCATGTGCGGCGACACCGGCGTGAGCACCATCGCCCGGTGCGTCGGCGACACGATCGGCCCTCGCGCCGACAGCGAGTAGGCCGTCGATCCGGTCGGCGTGGCGATGATCAGCCCGTCGGCCGAATAGGTGGTGAACGGGGCACCTTCGATGCCGACCTGGAGGCGCACCGTATGACCTGACTCGTGCTTTTCGAGCACCGCCTCGTTCAACGACCTCCACGTCGACGGTTCGCTCGTCGAGGCGGCGCTCACCCGATCGACGTTGACCGCCAGCATCATTCGCTGTTCGATGGGGTAGTCACCTGCCACGAACCGTTCCAGGGCGGCGGTCATCGACGGCGGTTCGACCTCGGTCAGGTATCCGAGCAGACCGACGTTGACACCGATCACCGGTGACGGGGCGCCGTCGAGGAGCTGGAACGTTCGCAGCATCGTGCCGTCCCCGCCGATGCTGAGCACGAGGTCGGCGCGTCCCGGGCTCCGTTCATCGGCCAACTGCGGCAGGCCGAGCGCTTCGGCGTCACCGGGCATCATCCACACCCGGTTGCCACGCTCCTCGAGCCATGCTCCGGCCTGCTCGGTCAACGTGATCGCCTCGGCCCGCTGGTGATGCGACACGATCAGGACATCCATGTCAACGCTCCCCCGGCGCTCTGGCATGCACGAGAAACTCCTTGTTGCCATCGGCGCCGTGAATCGGCGACTCGATCCATCCCAGCACGTCGGCACCCAGGCCGCGCAATGCATCATCGATCGTCTGGCGGACGCGCTCGTGGATGTCGGGATCGGTGATCACACCCCGGCCCCTGCCGACCTCGCGTCGCCCGGCCTCGAACTGCGGCTTGACCAGCATGACCAGGTCTGCTGCCGGTACCCCCACCCCGAGCAACGCGGGCAGGACCACCGTCAACGAGATGAACGACAGGTCGGCCACGATGAGTTCGACCGGCCCGCCGATGTCGTCGGTGGTCACCGAGCGAACGTTGAACCGTTCGATGACCGTCACCCGCGGATGGCCGCGCATCCGTTCATGCAGCTGTGAGTGCCCGACGTCGAGCGCCACGACATGACCGACGCCACGCTGGAGCAGGCAGTCGGTGAACCCCCCGGTCGATGCTCCGGCGTCGAGTGCTCGGCGCCCGGCGACGATCACGTCAAAGGTGCTCAATGCCGCGTCCAACTTGTCGCCACCCCGGCTGACGAACCGCGGCGGGTCGCCGACAATCACAATCGGCTCTCCCGCCGTGACGAGACGAGCGGGTTTGTCGGCGATCGAGCCGCCGACTCTCACCCGTCCGGCCTCGACCATTGCGATGGCGTCACGACGGCTGACGCTGAGTCCCCGGCGGAGGAGTTCGAGATCCAGGCGTCGGCGTACGGCGGGCATTCTCAGCCGGCGTTGTCGGCCTTCTTCGGCGCCGGCTTGCGGGCGGGAGCCTTGCGGGCCGTGGCCTTCATCGCCGGTGCCGCCGTCTTGGCCGGCGAGGTCGTGCGCGGCCGAACCGCCTTCACCGATGGAGCGACAGGAGCGGCTGAAGCTTTGGCCGCGGTCGAACGGCGCGCCGCAGGCTTGCTCGCAACCACTGTGTTTGCAACCACCGAATCGACCGGCTTTCGGGTCGAGGCCTTGGACGCGCCCGGCTTCGGCGTGGTCGGCTTGCGGGACGCGGCTGCGCTCGACGCCGACCGAGGCACGGCTGATGTCGATGCGGCGGCGGGCTCCGGAGCCGAGGTGTTCGGCTTCGCCGCCAGTCGCTCGGCCAGGTCCTCGACCCGGTCCTCGATGTCGTCGATGCGGCCGGCGAAACGGGCCAACTGCTTGGACACCTCGTCCTGGACCAACGCGACGAGCTTCTCGGTAGTCTCGCGTCCCCGCTCGACGAGGGAGTCGACGAGCTTGACCGCCTCCTTGCGCTTCATCTCGCCCTGCTGGACGAAGTCCTTGGTGAGCGCTTCCGCCCTCGACTGGCTCAGCTGCGTAAATGCCATGCCGGAGTCCAACAGTCGCTTTATCAGGTCGTTCTTGGCCATTTCATCACGCTACCCCCATCCCCGCCGTCGCGTTCGTGACCGTCAGACTTCGGCGAGGACCTGATCGACGATCGCCGCCAGGTCGTCTCCGACCAGATCGGCGCAAGGTTCCACGACGTCGCCCACGGCCGTCACCCCCGAGAACACCAGCGCGTAGCGACAGCCGAGGGTTCGGGCGAACCCGCCGTCCGTCGACGGTCGATCGCCGACCATCACGGCTCGCCGGGCAGCATCGCCAACGATCTCGCGCACCAGTGCGGCCGCCGGTTCATGCGGTTTACCGGCCACGATCGCCGTGCGCTCCGATCCGGTGGCGATCGAGGCCAGTATCGCCCCACCGCCGGGAATCACTCCGTCGGGCGTCGGATAGGTGGCGTCGTCGTTCGTGCCGATCAGGCGAGCTCCTCGCCTCACCTGGGCGACAGCGCGGCGCATCGCCTCGTAGTCGAAGTCACGGTGGAACCCGACAATGACGGCATCGGCCGGCTCGTCGTTGACGACGACGACTGCACCGCGCGCCTCGACCGCCTCACGCACTCCCGGCCCACCACATACATGTACCCGCTCGCCGGGGTCGATCAGCAGGGCTGCGGCCTGGGCCGACGTCAGCACGTCGCCGACGGCGGGAATCCCGATTGCCGCCAGTGCCGCCTCCTGATCACCGATTACCGCGGACGAGTTGTTGGTAACGAACAACACCCGATGCCCGGCCGCTCGTAGCCGGGCGATGGCCGCGACCGATCCCGGAATCGGACGATGCGAGAGCCACACGACGCCGTCGAGGTCACAGAGCACGGGAATCGGTTCAGTAGGCATCGCCCGCCATCGTGGCATGCGCGCCGCGCCGACGCGAGATGCAAACCTGGTGGCGTGCCGAGATTCGAACCGTTCCCCGCCGTGCGCTACAACCTTGATCGCGTCGATCTCGACGACGTCGTCGCCCCGCCGTACGACGTCCTGTCCGACAGCGAGGTCGATGCGCTGCAGGCCCGGCACCCCGCCAACATCGTGCATGTCGACGTCCCGCGCGAGTCGTCGGGGCCGGGCCGCTACGACGAGGCCGCCGCCGTGATGCAGGCCTGGCTCACCGACCGGGTGATGGTCGTCGACGAGCAACCGACGTTCACCCTCTACCGAATGCGGTTCGCCGACGAGGCCGGACGACAACGCGAGACCGTGGGCGTGATCGGTGGGCTCGAAGTGGTCGATGAAGGGTCCGACGGCGTGTTGCCCCATGAGCGGACCACACCAAAAGCGAAGACGGATCGCCTCGATCTCACCCGGGCGACGCATGCCAACCTGTCGCCGGTGTGGGGATTGTCGCTGACCAGCGGGTTGTCCGGTCTGCTCGCAGCGCCCGGCGAACCGGTCGGATCCGTCGAGGTCGACGGCGTCACCCATACCGTCGAGCGGGTATCCGATCCGTCGCGTGTCGAAGCGATCCGTCGCGCCGTCGAGTCCCATCCCGTATTGATTGCCGACGGACATCATCGGTACGCCATCAGCCGCGTCTACCGCGACGAGCAGCGAGCCCGCTCGGGTGACCGCCGTGGAGACGCTGAGTTGACGATGGCGTATGTCGCCGAACTGGTCGAGGACCAACTGAGTATCGATGCAATCCACCGCATCTATACCGACGTCGCCGCCGACGCATTGCTCGCCCGGCTGGACGAGTTCTTCGAGACCTCACCGGCCGGTGTGGTGACCCCGGCGATCACTCCTGAGCTGGTCCAACGCGCCAGCCTGTGCTTCGTCCATGCCGACGGCTCCGGCACATGGCTGAAGCCACGGCCCGAGCGTTTCACCGAAGTTCGCGACCTCGACGGGGCGCTGCTCGAACATGCGCTCGACAGCTTCGAGCACACCGTCGGCTACCAGCACGGGGTCGGCCATGTGACCGATCTCGTGATGTCCGGTGACGTGGCAGCCGGTGTCCTGATCCGCCCGACGAGCATCACCGAGATCCGCCGCACGGCGGATGAACGCTTGCTGATGCCCCCGAAGTCGACGTTCTTCACCCCGAAGCTGCGCACCGGCCTGGTCGTCCGCCGCCTGGAGGCGAGCTGATCAATCGACCATCCATGTCCCGTTCGATCGAAGCAGGGTCGCCAGGCTGCCCGCGCCGTTGCGCTCACTGGCGGCGACCAGTTGACGGCCCATCTCGGCGGAGTACTCCGGGCGCTCGATCTGGCGGAAGATGCCGACCGGAGTAGGCGTGCGGTCGTTGGTCGACAGGCGAGCCAGCGCAAATGCCAGGCTGGGGTCGGGTCGATGGGCGTCGTGGCGGAGAATCGCATCCTGTCCGGCCTCGGCGACGTCGACGACTCGCAGTTGACCATCGGAACCCATCACGACTCCCCGGCATCCGTCCTTGCCGAATCGAATCGGCTCGCCGTGGCGGAGGCTGATCAGCATGTCCTCGCGCTTCTCCCGCCCGGTGATCCCCTCGAACTGGCCGTCGTTGAACACGTTGCAGTTCTGGAAGACCTCGACGAAGGCGGCTCCCTGATGATCGTGCGCGGCGCGGAACACCTCCATCATGTGCTTCCGATCGAGATCGTGGGTACGGGCAACGAAACCGGCCTCCGCGCCCAGGGCGACGGCCAATGGGTTGAACGGCGGGTCGACCGAACCGAGCGGGGTGGACTTGGTCACCTTGCCGACCTCGGACGTCGGCGAGTACTGCCCCTTGGTCAGGCCGTAGATCCGGTTGTTGAACAGGATGATCGTCAGGTTGACGTTGCGACGAAGAGCATGGATCAGGTGGTTCCCCCCGATCGACAGCCCGTCACCGTCACCGGTGATCACCCACACGTCGAGATCGGGTCGTGCCGCCTTGATTCCTGTGGCGATCGCCGGTGCCCGGCCATGGATACTGTGGATGCCATAGGTATTCATGTAATAGGGGAACCGACTGGAGCAGCCGATGCCGCTGACGAACACCGTGTTCTCGGGGGCGACACCGAGGTCGGGCATCAACATCTGCACCGCCTGAAGGATTCCATAGTCCCCGCATCCCGGGCACCAGCGCACCTCCTGGTCGCTGGTCCAGTCCTTCTTCGTCGTGAGCGGGACGGCCACGTCGGTCACGACATCACCCCCTTGATGGCGATTTCGAGTTCTTCGGATGTGAACGGCAAACCCTGCACCTTGCTCACCGCAATGGCGTCGACGAGGTATTCCGACCGGACGAGTCGACACAACTGACCGAGGTTCAGCTCCGGAACGATCACCTTCGGGAACCTTTTCAACAGATCACCGAGATTCGACGGCAACGGGTTGAGATGAACCAGATGGATCCACGCCACCTTGTCGCCGCTGCGCCGCAGGCGCTGCACGGCGGCATCGATGGCGGCCCACGTCGAGCCCCAACCCAGCACGCACACGTCGGCATCGTCGTCGCCGGCGATCACGGCAGGCGGGATGTCCTTGGCGATGCCGGCAATCTTGGCGGCTCGCAGATACACCATGCGCTCATGATTCTCCGGTGTGTAGTCGATGTTGCCGCTGCCGTCGTGCTTCTCGAGACCACCGACCCGGTGCATCAACTTGGGTGTGCCCGGTATGGCCCACGGCCGGGCGAGGGTCTCGGGATCGCGTAGGTATGGCCAGAAATCCTCCTCGCCGTCGTCGTTGACGTGGTTGAAGCCCTCGGCGAACGGCACGGAGATGTCGGGCAGCCCGGTGATGTCCGGCAGCCGCCATGGCTCGGCTCCGTTGGCGATATAGCCATCGGAGAGCAGGATGACGGGCGTGCGGTATTTGAGCGCGATCCGACTCGCTTCTATCGCTGCGTCGAAACAATGCGCCGGGCCATATGCGGCGACCACGGGGAGCGGCGCCTCGGCATGGCGCCCATAGAGGGCGATGTTCAGGTCGGCGGCCTCGGTCTTGGTCGGCAGACCGGTCGACGGTCCGCCGCGTTGGATGTCGACCAGTACCAGCGGGAGCTCCAATGAAATCGCCAGACTCATCGTTTCGCTCTTCAGCGCCACCCCCGGTCCGCTGGTCGTCGTGTAGCTCAAGTGCCCGGCGAATGCCGCCCCGAGTGCCATGCCGGCTGCGGCGATCTCGTCCTCCGCCTGGAGCGTACGGACACCGAAGTTCTTGTGCTTGGCCAGCTCGTGCAGGATGTCGGAGGCCGGGGTGATCGGGTAGCTGCCGAGAAACACCGGCAGCCGCGCCAATTGGCCGGCCGCGACGATTCCCCAGGCGAGGGCGGTGTTGCCGTTGATCTGGGTGTACTCACCCTTGGGGAGTCGGGCGGGAGCGATCTCGTAGCGGTGATCGAACAGCTCGGCTGTCTCACCGAAGTTCCAACCGGCAACGAATGCGGCCCGGTTCGACTGGCGGACCAGATCGTTGTTGGCAAACCGCTCTTCGATCCAGTCGATCGTCGGTGCGGTCGGACGCGAATACAGCCACGAAATGATCCCGAGGGCAAAGAAGTTCTTCGAGCGATCGGCGTCGCGGGGCTTCACGCCGAGGGGCACCGTGGCGTCCTTGGTCAACGACGTCATCGGCACCTCGATGAGGTGGTAAGCAGCCAGGCTGCCGTCCGTCAGCGGATTGACCGATCGGCCGGCCTTTTCGAGGTTGCGCTGATCAAACGTATCGCTGTTGACAACGAGCACACCGCCCGGCCGAAGCCGGCGGATATCGGCCACCAGCGCGGCCGGGTTCATCGCCACAAGCAGATCGCACCGATCGCCAGGCGTCGTAATGTCGTGATCGGAGATCTGCACCTGGAAGCTCGAGACACCGTGAACCGTTCCGGCGGGGGCGCGGATCTCTGCCGGGAAGTCTGGAAGAGTGGACAAATCATTACCGAATGCGGCACTCACCGAGGTGAAGCGATCCCCCGTCAGCTGCATACCGTCACCGGAGTCGCCGGCGAACCGCACGACGACACGCGAGACGGATTCCACATCCGCCGCGGGCCGATCGACTATGTCGGTCATGGACCACCCTTTCTGAGGGGAAGCTCCCGCCAAGCGCCCCTACTCCCTGCAATGAGCCAAACCTACACACACGCACCGATGGGTCGGTGTGTCATTGTGCCCAAAACAGATCATGCCCATCTCAATTGGAGATGGGCATGATTGCGATATCGCACCTGGCTATCGAGCTCTCACCGCAAGCCGACGCCCGGGCCCTCCGCCCTCGACCTCGGCGTCAGGCGATGGTGATCGACTCGTCGAGGTAGACGTCCTGGATGGCGTTGAGCAGAGCGACTCCTTCGGCCATCGGCCGCTGAAAGGCCTTGCGTCCCGAGATCAAGCCTTGGCCGGCAGCCCGCTTGTTCACCACGGCCGTCTTGACCGCGGCCGCCAGATCGCCGGCACCCTTGGACTCGCCACCGGAATTGATCAAGCCGATGCGGCCCATGTAGCAGTTCGCCACCTGCCACCGCGCCAGATCGATCGGGTGATCGGTGGTCAACTTCTCGTAGACCAACTTCGAGGTCTTGCCATACCCGCTGCCCAAGGCTGTGTACCCACCGTTGTTCTCCGGCAGTTTCTGTTTGATGATGTCGGCTTCGATGGTCACACCCAAGTGGTTGGCCTGGCCGGTCAGGTCGGCCGAGAGGTGATAATCGATGCCGTCGCGTTTGAACGCATCATTGCGCGTGTAGCACCACAGTACGGTGAACATGCCCAGGTCGTGGGCCTCTTTGAACGCCCGCGATACCTCTTGCAGTTGCCGCGTCGACTGATCGGAACCGAAATAGATCGTGGCGCCGACGCCCATCGCCCCAATGTCGTACGCCTGCTGCGGCGATCCAAACATTACCTGATCGAATCGATTGGGATAGGTCATCAATTCATTGTGGTTGAGCTTGACAATAAAGGGAATCTTATGAGCGAACTGACGGCTCACGCTCCCTAGAACTCCGAAGGTGGATGCCACCGCATTGCAGCCTCCCTCGACCGCCAGGCGGCAAATATTTGCCGGATCGAAGTAGGCGGGATTCGGCGCAAACGAGGCCGCGCCCGAGTGCTCAATGCCTTGGTCGACCGGCAGGATCGATAAGTAGCCCGTGCCTGCAAGTCGGCCGTGGTTGTACATCGAGGCGATATTGCGCAGCACGGTCGACGACCGATCGGTCGGCACCATGGCCCGATCGACGAAATCACCGCCGGGGAGGGTCAGGGTGTCTTTGGTGATGCCGGCACACGTATGCGACAGCAGCGACTCGGCTTCGTCACCGAGGAGCGATGCAATATCCACAGGAACTCCTTCTTCAGAGTAGTTGAGTGCGCCGCGGGCCACCGCGACGCCGAATTCGACTCAGCGAGCCTACCCGGCGGGCTCGACCGGCGCCCACGAGCCTCAACGTCCGAGCGTGGCCAAGCGATCGGCGACGTCGGCATAGTCGGGGACGATGTCGCGAATTCGGGCGAAGTAGCGGCGGGCCTGAGTATTCTCCCCGGCCCGATCGAGCAGGTCGCCAAGCACATACCACATACGCAGATGATGATCATGGATTCGGCGGGGCACGGCCTCGGCGGGCCGCATCACTTCAAGGGCTGCCGACAGATTGCCCCGGTCGGCGTGAGCACCGGCCATCACGATTCTGCCCTCGGCCACGATCTCTGCGGCCGGCGAGGCGTCACGCAACTCCGCCCACAACGCCTCGACCTTTGCATATCGCTTCAATGCCCGATAACAGTCCGCCAGCACCGGCAGATTTCGGGCGGTGCCACCCATGAGGTCCCGATGTGCCTCAAGCTCGGCGATCGCCAGCTTCCAACGACCGAGCCGATACATGACCAGGCCATTCAATTCACGGAATGAGGCGGCGTCAGGCGCCTCGACGACGAGATCCCGCAGGATCCGCTTCGCATCGGGATACCGTTCGCGGCGGAATGCCGACTCGGCGAGTTTGAATTGGTCGCGCAGCCGCGTCGCCCGACGGGGGCCAACAGCGTGCTCCACATCGTCGTGGCGAGCCGCACCGTCGCCGGCCTCGGCGGCAGCCACCGCCGCTGCGGGACGGCGTTTGATCGACGCTCCGCGGTCGGGGCGCTGATCGTTGGCGTTCGAACTCTTGGGCCTCGTCGCCGCCCGTGTGGCCGCGCCTTGGGCCTCGTGCCGTAGGGGACCTTCATCGATCCACTCCTCGGGCGACCACTCGGGGCGGACGGAGGTCTCACGCTCGCGCAATCCGGATGTGCCTCGTTTGGGCACGACCGGCGCAGTACTGCGGGCACGATCGTCGTCGCGTCGGTAGCGGACGGCGCCCGATTGGGGCCCACCACCGCTGGACCGACCGCCACCCCTGCGGTCGTTGGGCGCCGGTCGACCCCGTTGGGCACTGAAGCGCGGACCATCTGACTGTTCACCCGAACGCCGAGGTCCCCCCAGCGGAGGACGACGATCTTCACCACGTCCCGACGGAGCCCCGGTGCGGCGACCGGCACCGAGCGACCGTCCACCCTCACCGGTTCCACGCCGGGCGTCTGCACCCCGCGCGTCCGGCGCAGCGGAGCGACGGGGCTGGCCATCGCCGCTGCGAGAAGCGGCGCCATATCGAGAACCCGAACCCGCCGCTGACCTGGACCGCGGCTCGCCCGACACGTAACGACTGGCGCCGCCGTCGCCGGAGCGCTCTCGGCCCGACGAAGGTGACCCGTAACGATCGCTCGAACCACCTGCCGGGCGCCCTCCCGAGCCATCGGTACCGGCACGGTCATCGCGTTGCGGGCGCGACCGATTCGTGGCCCCTGTGGTTCGATCTGCGCTCTCCCGCCGGGCGTCGACACTTGGCGTCTGATCCGCCGTCCGCCGCGATCCGGATCGGTCCGTACCCGATGTCGGCCGGCCGCGCGGCGCTCCGCCACCGTAGGCCCGGCCGGCGCCGTCTTTCGCAGGCCGTCCACGGCTCGACTCCGAGTCCGCCGCCCGGGCGTTGCCGCTGCCGACTCGACGGGGCACGGTCGAACTCGACGGAGCGGATCGGCGCTGAGGCGCGCCGGACGACGGGGGGCGAGGCATGTAAACCACCATACGGGGTCGATGGACAAGACAGCGAAAAACGTCGAGAACCCCCGGAAATCCAGGGGTTCTCTTCGACAAATTCCGGCAGCGACCTACTCTCCCAGGGGGTCTACCCCCAAGTACCATCGGCGCATGCGAGCTTAACTTCTGTGTTCGGGATGGGAACAGGTGTGACTTCGCCGCTATGGCCACCGGAAATCAGTTGTCAACGTGGATCTCCACGAGGACTCCAGAGCAAGCACGAACATTCTATGAACCAAGCCCTCGGCCGATTAGTACCGGTCGGCTAAACACGTTACCGTGCGTACACCTCCGGCCTATCAACGTGATGGTCTTGTCACGGGCCTTACTGCGTTGACCGCATGGGAATACTCATCTTGGAACAGGCTTCCCGCTTAGATGCTTTCAGCGGTTATCCCTTCCGAAGGTGGCTAATCTGCCGTGCCCTTGGCAGGACAACAGACACACCAGAGCTTCGTCCGTCCCGGTCCTCTCGTACTAGGGACAGCCTTCCTCAATATTCCTACGGCTGCGGAGGATAGGGACCAAACTGTCTCACGACGTTTTAAACCCAGCTCGCGTACCGCTTTAATGGGCGAACAGCCCAACCCTTGGGACCTGCTTCAGCCCCAGGATGCGATGAGCCGACATCGAGGTGCCAAACCTTTCCGTCGATATGGACTCTTGGGAAAGATTAGCCTGTTATCCC